>NZ_DXLC01000025.1:0-7242 GCF_019414905.1 Streptococcus sp.
AGCTAAGGTATCAAGCCCAACCATAAAATTATAATGAGGAGATACTTTCTTCCACTTATTTTCAAATAATAGATTTAAGACTCCCTGATCCCCATAAACTTCTTGATGCTTTTCTGCAGTCAACTCTAAAAGATTTTGACAAATATTATCAGTTTTCCACTTATGAACATTTACCATCATCATCCCTGCATTAAAAATATTTTTATACCACCCATCTGGAACGGCGATTATATAATTTTCTTCAAAATCTTTCTGAAATAACAGATCTATATTCCCATGAACAACCATATCACAATCTAAATACAAAGCCCTATCTTCTTTTACAAATTCTGCAATAAAATAGCGAAAATAAGTCATATACTTGATGTGTTTATCAGGAGTAGAAAAATGCTTTACTTTTTCTGCATCAATTTTTATATTCAAAATTTCACAGTTTATTTCCTCTAGTCTCTTATCCATCAGATAAAACCACTCTTTGGGAATATCTTCATTAAAAATATAAAATTTCAAGTCTCTATTATGGTAACAAATAGATTTAATAGTTGTTTCCAATTTTTCTCGATAATTATTATCTGCTCCTAAAACGATTGCTTTTTTTGTACTCATACTCCACTCATTTCCAGATTAATTTCTTTTCTTTATAATCAGATTCCTATCTTGATAAACCACACTATTTGCTGGAACATCATCGCGAATAAGACAGCCTGCTCCTATAATGGTATTATCCCCAATAGTCACTCCTTTTAAAATCGTGACATTGCTTCCTATCCAACAATCTCTTCCAACTCTTATTGGCGCTGTGGTCCACTGCCATTTTTCTATCTTTTCAGCGGTATAAATATGGTCATGATCATAAAAACGGACACCTTCCCCCATCATGGTACCTACCCCGATTTCAATTCTCTCCATACAGTTAAAACTACAAGAGTTATTGATAAAAACACCATCATGCAGTATTAACTTACCAGAAGAAACATGAAAATTTTCAAAATTTCTGCAGATGACATTGGCTCCTACAAGCAAGTTTGCCTTATCATCGATTTGAAATACATTCCAAGTCCCATCTTGGATGATTTTTTCTTGATGATTGGTGTAGACTCTGACTTCATTCAGATAGTCTCTCACTCTAGAAACCAATTTATCTGGTGTACTTGACAGAAAAACTTCCTGCCCCTGATTTCCATGGGCTGTATTATCAAATGCAAAGACAGGTTTCCCAGTCTGGACAAACTTGGAAACAATAGAATCGACTTCTTGAAAACAATTGATATCTAGTAGAAAGTCACACGTATTGATTAGAAAGTTTAGCTGTTCTTCATTTGTAACCGTTAGGAGACGGACATTATAGTTCATTTCTAAACTACGGATTTTCTCGGAAAACTGGACAGGGGCTGCAATATGAAAACAGATGTTTGGCAAGTTTTCTAGGAGATAATCCAACTGTTCAATCTGATCACTAACCGTCAAAATCAGAGTATCTCCTGATAGATGTTTTTCCTTCATTTGCTTATTTCTCTTATTTTTTCAATCATTGATTGAACTTGGTCAACAGAATATACTTCCTGACCAACTTCGTAGGATTTGGTGTTTTCAAAGGATAAAATAGGTTTCCCAAGTCTTGCAAATTGATTGAGAATTTCCTCTGTTTTTTCACCATGATTAATATCTAAAAGGACTTGACAAGTATCTACCAGTTCGTCATCGACGTCTAGCAAATAATGGATGCCATTAAAAATAGTCACGTTTGGATGAACTATCAACTGTGCTAATTTATCACTGACCATTACTCTAGCTGCTATCTTAAACTGAATGGCTGGTAAGGATTGAATCAATGTTTCAAGTTGTTCAATATGGTCTGAAGCAGTATAAATTAAACAAGCGAAAGGCTCTTTTGTAGGATAGATATGAGACTTTTGTAGTGGATGTAAATGATAATTTTGTCCCAACTCTGTCCATTCTAGATTATGGTAATACCACCAAACATCGCGATAGGTTTGAGCTGCCAAATCCTTCCACGGTTTCCTATGAGAAAGATAATGAATAATAGCAGGATAATCTTGACCTGCAGGTAATTGATAATCAGTGAACTGCTTATGAATGACAATATGATTATAATCAAAGTTCAATTCCAACCATCTATCTTTAAAAAGCATATTCAAGATACTCTGATCTGCCTGATCCACCTTATCATGCCATTCATTGGTCAAATCAATCAACCTTTGAGTCATCTGTTCTTGTTTCCACAGGTCATTATTGATTAAGAGAACACCTGCATTAAAAATTTCCCGACCGAAATAGGCTCTGCCCCCGAAATCTCGAATAGCTGCCAAAGGATAATCTTGTAAGTCTGTAGCAAACAAGTCATCTAAATTTTTCGTTACAACTAAATCACAATCCAAGTAGAGGGCCTTTTCTTCTTTCACGAAATCAGCTACGAAATAGCGTAAAAAAACTGTATAACTAATATCCGTTTTATAACGGGCAATTTGCTCAGACGTCACTCGGCAATTAATAATTTCTGAATCAAACTTTTCCAAGCGCTTATTTAATTGCTTAATCCACTCATTTGGAAAATCACTATTAATCAAATAAAAACGGATTGAGCGATTGTGATAGCAAATGGACTTTATAGTCGTCATGACCTGATCTACATAAGCATAATTTGCCGCGAGGACAATAGCCTTCTTTTCCTTTTGCTCCTGTATTGACAACTGATTTAAAAGAGTTCTTTTCATTTCAAACTCTTTATACGTTGCTGTATCAGATAAGCCACTAACTTGACCATTCGCGAGACTGACTTCCAACATCTGACGATAAACTGCTAAGTGTTCCTCAAGAGGATACCCCATATTAGCTAGTAGAGTAATCCGTTCGGACATAGCATCAACTATGGCATGCATCCACTTTTCTGTCCAAGTCTTTGTAATACTCCCATTTCTCTGGCGATATGCATAAAGACCTTGATTTATATAAACTATTTTTTCAACCAATAAGTATATCTTTTGATTAAAATATCCATCCTCTCCAAGTTTACCTTTATCAAATCGAATATAATCAAATAATTTCGCCTTATAAAGTTTCCCACACGCAGAAATTAATGCGAAATTCTTCATTTCTTTTGATTCATATAAGTTCTCAAAGATAGAAACATTGTCATATACTTTCTCATAGTAAGAGTCCGCACTCATATGAAAATAGAACAGTTTTTCATCTTCATTATATGAGTAGTAATTCCCGACTGAAACATCTGCTTGATACTCGATCAGTTTATCGTATAAAACTTCTACATAATCCGACTCAACCCAATCATCTGAATCAATAAAAGTTACATAGGAACCAGTCATTTTGTCCAGACCTACATTTCTCGCATCTGATAAACCACCATTTTCTTTTTCAATATAAATAATCCGATTATCTTTGCGTGCATACTCTTGACAAATTGCGCCCGAACTATCTGTAGAACCATCATTGACAACAATAATCTCAATATTTTTATATGTTTGTTTTATTACACTATCCAAACACTTATCTAGGTAATGTTCAACATTATAAACTGGTACAATTACTGTAATTTTTTCAGTCATGAAGCCTCTCTCCTTTCCTAATATTATAACATTTTTTACCCTATTTCTCAGCATCTATTCACTTTTAGTATCAAAAAATCCCCTGGATGATTTTTCATCCAAGGGATTCTTCATAAATCGAAATAACAATACTTTCTATGTATTTTTTATCCGATTATTCTTCATCATCACGTTTACGGCGTTTCGCAAACAGACCTAAACCAGTCACAGCTGCCAAAGCTCCTAAAAGTACAGATGATTTGGAAGCTTCTGTACCTGTATTTGGCAATTGCTGTCTTGACTTACCTGCTGATTCTGATGGTGTTTCAGAAGCACTTGTACTTGTTGACGCTGACTCAGAGGCTGAGGTGCTTGCTGAGGCTGACGCACTTGTTGACGCTGACTCAGAGGCTGAGGTGCTTGCTGAGGCTGAAGCACTTGTTGATGCTGACTCAGAGGCTGAGGTGCTTGCTGACTCTGACGCACTTGTTGATGCTGACTCAGAAGCTGATGTACTTGCTGACTCTGATGCACTTGTTGATGCTGATTCAGAAGCTGATGTGCTTGCTGATTCTGAGGCGCTTGTGCTTGCTGATTCAGAAGCCGATGTGCTTGCTGATTCTGACGCACTTGTTGATGCTGACTCAGATGCGCTTGTACTTGCTGATTCTGACGCACTTGTTGACGCTGATTCTGATGCCGATGTGCTTGCTGAAGCTGAAGCACTTGTCGACGCTGAAGCTGAAGCACTTGTCGATGCTGACTCAGATGCCGATGTGCTTGCTGAGGCTGAAGCACTTGTACTTGCTGAAGCTGATGCGCTGGTTGATGCTGAAGCCGATGCACTTGTACTTGCTGAAGCTGACGCGCTAGTGCTTGCTGAGGCCGACGCACTTGTTGACGCTGAGACTGACGCGCTAGTGCTTGCTGAGGCCGATGCACTTGTTGATGCTGACTCAGAAGCTGATGTGCTTGCTGAAGCCGACGCGCTTGTCCTTGCTGAAGCTGACGCACTTGTCGGTGCTGAAACTGATGCGCTGGTTGATGCCGAAGCCGATGCGCTGGTTGATGCCGAAGCCGACGCGCTTGTACTTGCCGAGGCTGATGCACTTGTGCTTGCTGAAGCTGATTCTGATTTATATACTTTGTCAGAAACTGTTTTATCTTGGTTATAAACAGTTGGTGCATACGGTTGTCTACCAGACGCTACTTTAGCATTATCCTTATAGTAGACCGTTGCAACACCATTAGGAGCCACTTCAATACTTGAAATACGATCGCGACCGTTTGGAATCACATTATCATGAGCTTTTCTAATTTCTTCTTTAACTTTTTCTTTATCAGCATCCGTTAAAGCATTCTTATTCTTCACTTCAGTAACAGCGATTGCCGGTTTCTTGAATAAGTTTTCCAATTTATCCTGCTGGACTCCAAAGTTCTCAGAAGTCTTATTCCCACTTGGATCAGTCGCCTCAACCTGACGATTCCATTTATTAGAATCTTTATAAGTAAGATTACTATTTGCAGTAGCTGTCACAGTAATAGTCGTACGATCATCACTAGTCGTTGTAGTAATATTTGAAATATTACCACTACCCCATTCACTTCTACCTTCAAAGAAATCTGTTAAGTCCTTACCATTCCCTTGCATTTTCAATGAAGCAAGTTTACCACTATTATCTTTACCAGTAAAGGTTACCTCAATCTTATCTCCTGCATAGAATTTATAAAGCCCTGCGCTATTTTTTTCCGGTACTTTTCCATTAACCTTAATAGTGTAAGTAACAGTTGGTGCTACATTTTCTTTAGTAATACTCGTAGAAGTTAGGTCAGAAGTAAGAGTCTCTGTGCCTCCAGCAGGAGTCGTTACAATCTTCTCCTGTTTAACCGTTACATCGCCTGTAGGCAACAAGCCATTATTGGTATCAGTAATCCGTTTTAAATCAGACGGTCCAAATGTCACACTTGTCCCAGTAGATGTTTTAGTAAAGGTTTCGGTACCAATGGTTAAAGTGACTGTTGCTCCTGGTATTACATCTGTAACTGTAATACTACGATTCGGCAGACCTCCTTGTAGCTTCACTTGATCATCCGCGATTTTTGGTGGGTTTGGTCTAACTTTGATGGTTACAGGAACGATTGCATGACTATTATCCGCAGTTTGAGCTCCTTTTGGCAAGGTAACTTTAACATTATGAGTATAAACACCTGGATTAGCAACACTTGGAGTTGTTACCCAAGCATAAGTGGTTGTAGTAGCTGGCTCTGGACCACTAGGCATCGGAACCGAAGCAGAGTCTTTTATTGCGTTGCCTGGGTTATCAATAATACCCTCCAAAGAATCTGTTTTACCGACTGTTGTCTCATAAACTTTCTTAGCTACCGGATCAACTACTGTGTACTCAAAAGTTGTCTCGCTCTTCAAAGCACGAGCAGGATCCGACTCAGCTCCAAAGCGACCTGTTGGATAGACGGCTGTCACAGTATAAGTCGTCTTGTGACTTACAGGATCCGGCCACCTTGATTCCTCCTTGGTTGTATACCATACTTCACCAAATTTTTCTTTTCCAACAGCGGTTACCTTTTCTTCACCTGTACCATTTAAACGATACTTATAGAACCATTTAACATCACTGTTGGCCTTCAAATCATTTAGATTTGTATATCCCTCTATATCTCTACCATACGGATTAGCCCAACCTCCGTCGACTCTACTGAGATTAGCTCCTTTCGTTCCTTTAAACGCAAAGAACTTGCCTGTGACTCCGTTCGCGGTTTTTGCCTCAATCTTTGGATAGACATGATAATTAACCGTTACATCATCAAACGAACCATCCGAATATGTGACACGTGCAACAGCACTCTTTGTTCCAGCAGTCGAATTATCAATAGCAGTCTTCCAGGTAACCGTTGCATCTTGTGGTAAAGCTTTTCCACCTTTAAGTTGAACAAAATTAGCTGCATTTTTCAAATCTGCTGCTGTTTCTCCAGCATAGGTATAAATGGTATTCGCTTTCGCAACTGCATTATACTTATCCGTTTGATCCTTAACAACAAACTTGACATAACCTTCATTATTATCAATTTTATTTGATGTGTTCTGGTTATCCGTAGCTACGAGTTTACGTTCAGTTGACGCCCCTTTTGGCAGGCTTTTATTCAGGGTACCTGTCAAGGTAATCGTAGCATTAGCTTGGTTTGTAGTTGAAGTAATGGTATTAGAACGAGTGACACCTGTGAAACCGCCATAGTTAGCAGCAGATCCATTACCAGCGCCATCATCACTTCCATTAACTTTAGTCAACTTCAATGAATTGATTTTTCCAGAGTCATCCGTAGCTTTTAAAGTAATATTTACCGGCTCATTACGATAAAGATAAATTTCTTTTGCTGCCTGATCGTCATAAGGAATGACTAACTTAGGACGTTCATTAACTGTAGCTGACTGTGGAATTGGAGTGCTACGTGTACCATCTTTATAGACGATTGTCGCTTCACCATTATTTGCTACTTCAACTGTATCAATACGGTATGCATCTTTATTATTTTTAGCATATATAGCAGCCGTTACAGCATTTTTCTCATCAGGTGTTAAATTATTCTTATCCACAACAGGCGTGAAGTCAGGATTTTTTATAGCAAATTCTGGTTCATACTTATAACGTTCGTTCAAGGCACG
>NZ_DXLC01000250.1:0-2650 GCF_019414905.1 Streptococcus sp.
GTAATAACGTGGAAGGCACCATGAGTTTCACTATTTAGAATATGTCTTTGGTACTTTCCTTCTTTACCAAAGACAAATCGTGGAGCATTCCCCAATTTTTCATAGTAAGTTGAGCCAATAAATTCTGGTTTCATTTTTAGTGTTTCAGGGATCATAAATATTTTCCTTTCTGGTTGTAAAATAAAAAGAGTCAAGCTAACTGCTTTACTCTTGAGTAATAGTGAGTCGAGAGTTTACGTTTAAACATTCTAGTGTAGAATTCCACTCCAGCATAAGAAAATTCTGTGATTAGTGATTTCTTTGATAAAGACTCTAAGTTATTCAAAGCTTGAGTGTATAGTTGTGCGATTAGTTTATCAGATGAACTGAATATTCTATATGTAAATGTGTAATTATCGTAAAGTCGTTTACATTGTAGTGCGAAAAAAGTTTGTCATAGTTTTATCCTTTATTATAAATGTAAAAAAGCTACTAAGAAAACAGAAGACTTAGTAGCTTGAGAGTGAGTCTATCAAGGTAGATAGGCAGCAGTAAAGAAAAGTTATTTGGTTGAAGGATTCTTCCTTCACGGTGGCAACGTTTAGCAAGGTGCATTGCATGAATTACCATCGCTTTCCCAGCCAACCACAATAGGTAGTCATTATCATACCCATTGGGTTCTCTTACGCCCTTTGGCGAAGCTAGTTCACTTTACTATTCGGAAAAGCGCGAAAGTCCGAAATGTGTGGAAGCTCATAAGAATATAATCTTGTTTTCTATCGGTAAATTCCCAAACTAAGTTCCATCGCTAATCCAAGTGGAAGTTAGTCTGATAAAAATCCTAAAAACCAGTGGAAATCCGTGTCAGGGTAAGTTCCACTGGTTTTACTAATGCTTGATTTCATCGCTTTTGTATCCGAAAGGAATCGAAAAAAAGAGCGCACAAAATCCTATCATCTGAAAGCGTTTCAGATTAAGTTCCGCTATGGTGGAAGTTAGTGTGAGACGTTTGAATGGGTTTTTAGGTTAGTTTTTAGAACTTATGTTGGAGTAATGTAGAAGACTGACAGACGTCTTCTGCAGGTATTTTAGAAATGCCGAGAAGTTTAGGAATTTCTTCTCCATAGGTAAATGCAAAGAGTTCATAGGATGACTTTCCATTCAAAGCAGCACGTTTGACATTGTTGACATGAGAGCAGACGAGATTAATATCCTCTTGAGTTAAATTGTCAAAAGAAGTTCCTTTAGGTAGAATGTCGCGAATCAGCGTGTGATTTTTCTCAATTCTCCCTTTCTGGTCAGAGCGATTAGGGTCACAAAAGAATAGCTTACTCTCTCCTCGCACATCCATTTCGATGTCATCAACCCTGGCAAACTCTCCACCATTATCGGTAAGACTGACAGGAAAGAGTTGGAAGAAATCTTTGTCAGCTTGGTGAAGAGTTTTCTTGATGTCATAGAGGTGTTTAGTAACCTCAAGGGCAGTTTTATTATCCAGTAGTCTAGCGAAGATAAAGTTACAGAAAGATAGATTGAAGGTGAGTAGGACTTTACCTCCCATCCTCCCCATAACGGTATCCATTTCCAGCCAAGAGTCTAGTTGATTAAGGACTAAATAGTTTTGGAAATCCTCATAGGAACGGCCTTTTTTAGCTTCTTTAGGGATGGAAGGTAGCTTACTTTTCCGTCTTTCTTTGAATTTAACGGCTCTGACTAGGTCAATAGGAGCGATAGATAGGTATCCTTTTCGGATATGTCGATAGACAGTTGAGGAGCTGACATCAAGGTTATGAGTTTTGAGGATATGATAGATGTGTTGTCCCTTTTTAACCCCATCAGAAATGACTTTGTCCATGTCCCAGAAGGTCTTGGAATTGAGGGGAGTTCCTTCACGAGATTCAACAAGAGTTTGTTCGTACTGCTTTTGAGCTGGCTTAGCTAGGTAGAAAAATTTTTTAAATCCACAATTTTGTCTTCTTTTAGGGCAACCATTACAGACAAAGGTAGCCTTATCGAGTAAAGGGCAAGGAAGGTTATCACATGTAGACTCTCGGACTTGTCTGTTTCGTTTCACTTCTTTGGAAACGGTTGTCGGATCTTTTAGAATGGATTGTCCAATAGCTTTGAAGGTTTCACCGCGCTCTAAGCCTAATTGGATATCATTACGGTCTGAAAGGGTAAGGTGTTTATGTTTTGTCATAGTGAGCCTCATTTCTAACTCAAACGTCTCACACTTAATTCCACCATAAAAATCCGTTTTAGACTAATTTCCACTTTGGTCAGGCAAGTGGAAGTTACTTTGAGAAGTTAGCCTTGTTTTCTATCTTTACTTCAACCATAAAAGGGGCTTGACTTTTCTTATCAAAACATTTACAATAAAGGTACGAAGTTTAGTGTTGTTTTGGCAATCAGTCTTCTGGTTGTCAGACGCACTTTTTATTAAATTGTCAATGATCGTGATTTAGCTTTGAAGATAAGGTTATTATTTTTAATTGACATACAACCAATAGTTGTTAATATCAACGATTTTTTGCAAAAATTTAAAATATTTTTTTGAGGTCACATATGGAATTTGCAGAACGCTTGAAAACACTAAGGAAACAGGTGAAACTAACACAAGCTCAAATAGCTGAAAAACTAGACATTTCCCAACAAGCATATGCTTCATGGG
>NZ_DXLC01000251.1:0-9879 GCF_019414905.1 Streptococcus sp.
AATTCATCCTAACTGCGATAAAAATGAGAATTGTCCAGTGGCATATCCACGCTATCAGATGTTGATGGATTATTTGAATTTGAGTAGAAATGTTACTAAATCAGATTTACATAATTTCCCTGAATATGGGGCTTTTATCTGTGGGAGTCAGGTTCAGCTGGATATTTCAAAATCCAACTACTTACGGGTGATTAATGCTTTTACTCAAATTGAAGCGGCTAAGGCTTACTTATTTGCAAACTCTGAGTTTACAGGTGCGGATTGGGATACAAAAATCTCAAGAGATATTTTCTGGGAAGAATCTATGCATGGTATCTATCCAGAGAATGTTGGTGTCAATGCTAGCCTCTTTAAAGATGAGGATGATTTTTTTGACTATCTAGATCATTCTGCAATTTTTACTGCGGAACGTGATGGACAAACCTATTATTTTTATCCGATTCAGGCTAGGGACTATTTGGCTACACCTGAAATCCAAGCATTTGATCTTAATGGGGAAGAGGTTCTTATTTACCCTCAAGAGAAAGACTTTGAAACTCATCGTAGTTATCAGTACCAAGACTTAACAACTCGCGGAACAGTTGAGTTTCGTAGTGTGTGTACTCAGCCTCTTGGTAGGACTTTTACTTCAGCAGCCTTTCACTTGGGATTGTTGGTTAATTTAGACAAGTTAGAAGCTTACTTAGAAACAACACCTTTCTTTAAAAAATTTGGTCGTGATTACAAGTTTTTAAGACGACAATTTTCTAAGAAAAAGCTTACAGATGAGGAGAAAACTGCGATTATAGAGTTTTCAAAAGACTTACTCCTGCTAGCTGATGAAGGACTGAAGATGAGAAATAAGCAAGAAATGAGCTATTTACAGCCTTTGAAAGAAGAATTGAGCCTATAATTTCTCTTGTAAAAGGAGAATTTTCTGAAAAATCATGATATAATGGATGAGACTATAGATAAAGGATAGAGAGTAATGACATTAGTTTATCAATCAACGCGTGATGCCAACAATATAGTAACTGCTAGCCAAGCAATTTTGCAAGGTTTGGCAACGGATGGTGGTTTGTTTACACCGCTTACTTATCCAAAGGTAGATTTGGACTTTGACAAATTGAAAGATGCTTCTTATCAGAAAGTTGCTAAGTTAGTTTTGTCAGCATTTTTAGATGACTTTACAGCTGAAGAGTTGGACTACTGTATCAACAATGCCTACGATAGTAAATTTGATACTCCATCTATTGCGCCTTTGGTGAAATTAGACGGGCAATACAACCTGGAACTCTTCCATGGTTCTACGATTGCCTTTAAGGACATGGCCTTGTCTATCTTGCCATACTTTATGACGACTGCTGCTAAGAAACATGGTTTGGAAAATAAGATTGTTATCTTGACAGCAACATCTGGTGATACTGGGAAAGCTGCTATGGCGGGCTTTGCGGATGTGCCTGGTACTAAGATTGTCGTCTTTTATCCAAAAGATGGTGTCAGCAAGGTACAAGAGTTGCAAATGACTACTCAGACTGGTGACAATACTCATGTTATCGCCATTGATGGTAACTTTGACGATGCCCAAACAAATGTGAAGCACATGTTTAACGATGTGGCTCTTCGTGAAAAATTGGCAGCCAACAAGCTCCAGTTCTCATCAGCTAACTCGATGAATATCGGTCGTCTGGTGCCACAGATTGTTTATTATGTTTATGCCTACGCTCAGCTTGTTAAGACTGGTGAGATTGTGGCTGGTGATAAGGTCAACTTCACAGTGCCAACTGGAAACTTTGGAAATATCTTGGCTGCATTTTATGCTAAGCAAATTGGCCTACCAGTTGGTAAATTAATCTGTGCGTCAAATGACAACAATGTTTTGACAGACTTCTTCAAGACACGTGTTTATGATAAGAAACGTGAGTTTAAGGTAACAACTAGCCCATCTATGGATATCTTGGTATCTTCAAACTTGGAGCGTCTCATTTTCCACCTTTTGGGTAATAATGTGGCTAAAACAGCTGAACTCATGAATGCCTTGAACAAGCAAGGACAATATGAGTTGACAGACTTTGATGCAGAGATTCTTAACCTCTTTGCAGCTGAATATGCGACTGAAGAAGAAACAGCGGCAGAAATCAAGCGTGTTTATGAGTCAGATTCTTATATCGAGGATCCACATACGGCGGTTGCCTCGGCAGTTTATAAGAAATATCAAGCGGCTACTGGCGATGTGACTAAGACAGTGATTGCTTCAACAGCGAGTCCATACAAGTTCCCAGTGGTTGCAGTAGAAGCTGTAACTGGAAAATCAGGACTTGGCGACTTTGAGGCCTTGGCTCAATTACATGAAATCTCAGGCGTTGCAGTACCACCAGCAGTTGATGGGCTTGAAACAGCTCCTGTTCGTCACAAGACAACAGTGGCAGCTGTTGACATGCAAGCAGCGGTTGAGGCTTATCTAGGACTTTAAGACAGAGGGAGTAAACTCGGTTGGGAAACCAACTGAGTTTCTTTTCATCAGGAGGACGGATTGTTTAAGAAAAATAAAGACATTCTTAATATTGCCTTGCCAGCTATGGGCGAAAACTTTTTGCAGATGCTCATGGGGATGGTGGATAGTTACTTGGTAGCCCACTTGGGCTTGATAGCTATTTCGGGTGTATCAGTAGCTGGCAATATTATCACGATTTACCAGGCGATTTTCATCGCTTTGGGAGCTGCTATTTCCAGTGTTATTTCAAAAAGTTTGGGGCAGAAGGATCAATCTATGCTAGCCTATCATGTGACTGAGGCCTTGAAGATTACCTTACTATTAAGTTTCCTTTTAGGAGCTTTGTCCGTCTTCGCTGGGCAAGAGATGATAGGACTATTGGGAACGGAGAGGGCTGTAGCTGAGAGTGGAGGACTGTATCTATCTTTGGTAGGCGGTTCGATTGTTCTTTTGGGATTAATGACTAGTTTGGGAGCCTTGATTCGTGCAACTCATAATCCACGTTTGCCCCTCTATGTGAGTCTTTTATCAAATGCCTTGAATATTCTTTTTTCAAGTCTAGCTATTTTTGTTCTGGATATGGGGATAGCTGGTGTTGCTTGGGGGACAATTCTGTCTCGCTTGGTAGGTCTTGTGATTTTATGGTCGCAATTAAAGTTGCCTTTTGAGAAACCGACTTTTGGTTTAGATAAGGAACTATTGACCTTAGCTTTGCCAGCAGCTGGAGAGCGGCTTATGATGCGGGCTGGCGATGTCGTTATCATTGCCTTGGTCGTTTCTTTTGGAACGGAGGCAGTTGCTGGGAATGCAGTCGGAGAAGTCTTGACCCAGTTTAACTACATGCCTGCCTTTGGCGTCGCTACGGCAACGGTCATGCTGGTGGCTCGAGCGGTTGGTGAGGATGATCGGAAAAGAGTCGCAAGTTTGAGTAAACAAGTCTTTTGGCTTTCTCTGGTCCTCATGTTACCCTTGACCTTCAGTATCTATGCTTTGGGCATACCACTGACTCATCTCTATACGAATGATTCTCTAGCGGTGGAGGCTAGTGTTCTAGTGACACTTTTTTCACTACTAGGGACCCCCATGGCGGCTGGAACAGTCATCTATACGGCTGTTTGGCAGGGCTTGGGGAATGCTCGTCTTCCCTTTTATGCGACAAGTATAGGAATGTGGTGTATCCGCATTGGAACAGGATATCTGATGGGGATTGTGCTTGGTTGGGGCTTGCCCGGTATTTGGGCCGGAACCCTTTTGGATAATGGTTTTCGTTGGTTATTTCTACGTTACCGTTACCAGCATTATGTGAGCTTGAAAGGATAGGAAATGCAAAAAACAGCTTTTATTTGGGATTTAGACGGGACTTTATTGGACTCTTATGAAGCGATTTTGTCAGGGATTGAGGAAACTTTTGCTCAGTTTTCTATTCCTTATGAAAAGGAGCAGGTGAGAGAGTTTATCCTCAAGTTTTCTGTGCAGGATTTACTTGTGCAGGTGGCAGAAGAGAGAAAGCTGGATGTGGAAGTTCTAAATCAGGTGCGTGCACAGAGTCTGGCTGAGAAGAATGCTCAGGTAGTTTTGATGCCAGGTGCGCGTGAGATGCTAGCTTGGGCAGACCAAGCAGGAATTCAGCAGTTTGTTTACACTCATAAGGGAGACAATGCTCTTACCATTCTCAGAGACTTGGGTTTGGAATCTTATTTTACAGAGATTCTAACCAGTCAGAGTGGCTTTGCTCGCAAGCCTAATCCGGAAGCGGCTACCTATCTGTTAGACAAGTATCAGTTGGATCCTGAGAAAACCTATTATATAGGGGATCGGACTCTGGATGTGGAATTTGCCCAGAATAGTGGTATTCAAAGTATCAACTTTTTAGAGTCGACTTATGAAGGTAATCACAGGATTCAAGCGTTAGCAGATATTTACTGTATTTTTGAGGCTAAGCAATAAAAATATTGTGTCAGTTTTGTGACAGAGACCTAACAAACTATTTCAAGTAACTGAGTTTGTTACAAGGAATAGACAGTTCTGTTAAATAGGCCCGAGAGGGCTTTTTTTCTGCATTTTTTGTGTTATCATAGACAGGTACTCATTTGAAAGGAATTTGAAAGAATGAAGAAAAGAATATTATTAGCCTCAACAGTAGCCTTGTCGTTTGCCCCAGTATTGGCAACCCAAGCAGAAGAACTTCTTTGGACTGCACGTAGTGTTGAGCAAATCCAAAATGATTTGAATAAAACGGATAACAAAACAAGTTATACCGTTCAGTATGGTGATACCTTGAGCACAATTGCAGAAGCCTTGGGTGTAGATGTCACAGTTCTTGCGAATTTGAATAAAATCACCAATATGGACCTGATTTTCCCAGAAACCGTTTTGACAACGACTGTCAATGAAGCAGAAGAAGTAACAGAAGTTGAAATCCAAACTCCTCGAGCAGCTTCTAGTGAGGAAGTGACAACTGCGACAGCAGATTTGACAACCAATCAAGTGACCGTTGATGCTCAAACTGTTCAGGTTGCAGATCTTTCTCAACCGATTGCAGAAGATCCAAAAGCGGTAGAAACTACAAGAACAAAAGAAGTGGCATCAAGTTCAGAAGTTGCAGAGACAGTTACTACTGCAGAAGAAGTCGCGCCATCTACAGGAAATTCTGTTTCAGAGAAGCAAATAGCCGAAACAAGCAATGCAGTTGCAGAAGCAGCTCCTCAGGCAACGACTCCAGCTGAGAAAGAGGAAACACAAGCAAGCCCTCAGGCTGAGTCAACAGTGGAAACAACTACAACTCCAGTAGAAGAAAAAGCAATAGAAACAACTGCAACAAGTTTAGAAGAAGTAAAAGAAGTAGCATCAAGTGAAGCTACACCAGCAGTTTCTACTTATCAACTAGAAGAGAAGAAAACAGTTTCAACAACTTACGCGGCTCCAGCAGCGCCCGATTATGCTGGACTTGCGGTAGCGAAATCTGAAAATGCAGGCCTTCAACCACAAACAGCTGCCTTTAAAGAAGAAATTGCTAACTTGTTTGGCATCACATCCTTTAGTGGTTACCGTCCAGGAGACAGTGGAGATCACGGAAAAGGTTTGGCTATCGACTTCATGGTACCAGAAAGCTCAGAACTAGGGGATAAGCTTGCGGAATACGCTATTCAAAACATGGCCAGCCGTGGAATTAGTTACATTATCTGGAAACAACGTTTCTATGCTCCATTCGATAGCAAATATGGACCAGCTAATACTTGGAACCCAATGCCAGACCGTGGTAGTGTGACAGAAAACCACTATGACCACGTTCACGTTTCAATGAATGGATAAACCAGACTTGGTAATATCATTTTGACGAATGAGATCTAGCTTTCGTGATAGGAAGCGAGTCTCGTTCGTTTTTTCTTTGTCATACTCTTCGAAAATCTCTTCAAACCACGTCAGTTTTATCTGCAATCTCAAAGCTGTGCTTTGAGCAACCTACGGATAGCTTCCTAGTTTGCTCTTTGATTTTCATTGAGTATCAATATGGATGGAAAATGGAAGTTACCATTTTGTAATGATTGAAGCAACATTCTTGCAATTTATTTTACTTTGTATTATATTTGATTAGTCAACTATTGATAAGTCAACAGAAAGAAGGAAGAAATGTTAGAGATTCAAGATTTACTTTATCAACTCCGCTTGTCTGAGCAAGCGAGCACGCAATTGTTTGAAAAAAGACTTGGGATTAGTTTGACACGGTATCAGATTTTATTATTTTTGTTGAAGCATTCCCCTTGTAATCAAATAGCGGTTCAGGAGCGTTTGAAGATTGATCAGGCCGCCTTGACACGACATTTCAAAATTCTGGAAAAGGAAGGTTTGGTGGAGCGTCATCGTAATCCTGAAAATCAGCGAGAAGTGTTGGTAGAGGCTACGAAGTATGCCAAGGAGCAGTTAGTGGTGAATCCTCCTCTGAAGCATATCAAGGTTAAAGAAGCGATGGAAAGTATCTTAACAGAGTCTGAAAGAACAGAACTCAGCCGTTTATTAAATAAATTGGTTTTGGGTATTGAGAATATAGAGATCTAAGGAGAAATAGATGTCAATTATTACAATCATTTTAGCAACGATCGTTGCTTTGGAGCATTTTTACATTTTTTATTTGGAAAGTATTGCAACGCAATCAGATGCGACTAGTCGTGTCTTTAACATGGACAAGGAAGAACTGGCTCGTCCGTCAGTAAGTTCATTGTTTAAAAATCAAGGGATTTATAATGCTTTGTTAGGAGTCTTTCTCTTGTATGGAATTTATTTCTCACAGAATTTAGAAATTGTGACTATTTTTGTTTTATTTGTGATTGGTGCTGCGGCTTATGGCTCTCTCACAGCAGATAAGAAAATTATTTTGAAGCAAGGTGGACCAGCTATTTTGGCCTTGATTAGTATTTTACTCTTTAAATAAGTTCAAAGGTCAATCTTAGTCTTTCTAGTCCTTTTCACTCCAGAATAAGGAAAATATGTTATACTTGTTTTTAAGAAAAAAGTCTCATTGAATTGGTTTTGAGGAGTTAGAAATGAAAGTATTAGTGACAGGTTTTGAGCCCTTTGGAGGGGAAAAGGTCAATCCAGCTTTGGAGGCCATTAAAGGTTTACCAGCTGAAATCCATGGTGCTGAGGTCCGTTGGTTAGAAGTGCCAACAGTCTTTCACAAATCGGCCCAAGTATTGGAAGAAGAGATGAGTCGTTATCAACCTGACTTTGTCCTTTGTATCGGCCAAGCAGGTGGAAGAACCAGCTTGACACCTGAGCGAGTAGCCATTAATCAAGACGATGCACGCATTCCTGATAACGAAGGTAATCAAACGATTGACCTTCCCATTCGCCCAGACGGTGCTCCGGCCTACTTTAGTAGTCTGCCGATTAAAGCGATGGTTCAAGCTATAAAAAAAGAGGGATTGCCGGCCTCTGTTTCTAATACGGCAGGGACTTTTGTCTGCAATCATTTGATGTATCAGGCCCTCTATTTGGTAGAAAAGAAATTTCCACATGTTAAGGCAGGTTTTATGCATATTCCTTATATGATGGAACAGGTGGTGAATCGACCGACTACCCCAGCTATGAGTTTAGTGGATATTAGGCGAGGGATAGAAGCGGCAATCGGCGCCATTATCGAACATGGAGATCAAGACCTCAAGTTGGTAGGCGGAGAAACTCATTGATAGAAAAAAGCTTGAGGGAAAACCTTCAAGCTTTTGGACGTTTTCGAGCCAATACTGCTCGGTAAAAAATCATTTTATTGATTTGAATGTAGGGTAGGAGTGAGAAACTAGCAATTCCAAAAGTAATCCAATTGAGGAAGTACCAAGGGAGGAGTTGTAGGTCTAGAATAAAGCGCTGAAATTTATAGCCTTTCATCAGGAAACGGCTGGTTTTAAGGATTTGTCCTGGTTTGGCTTGTCCTAAATCTAGGGTGTCACAGAGGAGAAATTCTACCTGCGAATAGGCATAGTATTGTGGAATATAGAGACTATTTCCGACAATCATCAAGAGTATACTTGCTAGAAAGTAAAGACCAAAGGTCATGAGGAAACGCTCGGTTTCAATTGACGTGAGATCCAGATTGGGAAACTCAGGGTGAAGGACAACGAATTTCTTTGCTAGAAAGCTACTGTAAAAAAGAAAGTAAATTCCGAGTAAACTAGGAATGCTCCATAAAAAGAGATAGAAACGTTTGAGAAGTAGAGTCAAAAAGGTTTGTGAAAAGTGTGCTTCGTTAAAGAGAGTAAGACTATTTTTGACGGATAGTTCTGTATCTGGATTCTTGATGAGTTTTAGGGTTGTATAGACTGAACTGGTTAGAAGTATTGCCCCGATAAAGGAGACTAATAGTGGAAAAAGGTAGGCTTGGAATACATGGCCAAACACGCTTAAAAAGTATTGCTCTAAAATAGACTCGTTGATGCGCTCTAAGGGATTGAGGAAGCCAGACAAGATGACCAGTATACTAGGTAAGAGATAGACGAGAAAGAGGCGGGGATTTTCAGCTTGAAATTGTCTAGCCTGCAGACGAATGGTTTTTAAATCAATTTTTGGGTATTTCATTCTCTCATTATACCATAGTTCGTGACAGTTCCAGCTTTTTTTGATAAAATCATACAGTATGCCCTTGGGCACAAAGTATGAACTGGGACTGTCTTTCCCAGCTTCGGAGGTAAAAAATGTCAGATTCACCAATCAAATATCGTTTGATTAAGAAAGAAAAACACACGGGAGCTCGTCTGGGAGAAATTATCACTCCCCACGGAACCTTTCCGACACCTATGTTTATGCCAGTTGGAACTCAAGCCACTGTCAAAACTCAGTCGCCTGAAGAATTGAAGGAGATGGGTTCGGGAATTATCCTATCAAACACCTATCACTTGTGGCTTCGTCCTGGAGATGAACTCATTGCACGTGCAGGTGGTCTCCACAAGTTCATGAATTGGGACCAGCCTATCTTGACAGATAGTGGTGGTTTCCAGGTTTATTCCCTAGCTGATAGCCGTAATATCACAGAAGAAGGAGTAACCTTTAAAAACCATCTCAATGGTTCTAAGATGTTCTTGTCCCCAGAAAAAGCCATCTCTATTCAGAATAATCTGGGCTCAGACATCATGATGTCCTTTGACGAATGTCCCCAGTTTTATCAGCCTTATGACTACGTTAAGAAATCGATCGAGCGTACCAGTCGTTGGGCTGAGCGTGGTTTGAAGGCTCATCGTCGTCCGCATGATCAAGGCTTGTTTGGAATTGTGCAGGGGGCAGGATTTGAAGATCTTCGCCGCCAATCGGCTCACGACCTTGTCAGCATGGATTTCCCAGGCTACTCTATTGGTGGTTTAGCAGTTGGAGAAACCCATGAAGAGATGAATGCGGTCTTGGACTTTACAACTCAACTGCTGCCTGAAAATAAACCTCGCTATTTGATGGGTGTGGGAGCGCCAGATAGCTTGATTGATGGGGTGATTCGTGGGGTAGATATGTTTGACTGTGTCTTGCCGACTCGTATCGCTCGTAACGGAACTTGTATGACCAGTCAAGGTCGTTTGGTTGTCAAAAATGCTCAGTTTGCTGAGGACTTTACGCCACTGGATCCTGAGTGTGATTGCTACACATGTAAGAACTACACACGCGCCTACCTTCGTCACCTGCTCAAGGCTGATGAAACCTTTGGTATTCGCTTGACTAGCTACCACAATCTTTACTTCTTGCTTAACCTGATGAAGCAAGTGCGACAAGCCATCATAGATGACAATCTCTTGGAATTCCGTGAGTATTTTGTGGAAAAATATGGCTATAATAAGTCAGGACGTAATTTCTAAAATGGAATGGATATAAGCTAAAAATGGCTCTTTGTCAACTGTAGTGGGTTGAAGTCAGCTAAGCTCGAGAAAGGACAA
>NZ_DXLC01000252.1:0-774 GCF_019414905.1 Streptococcus sp.
GTACTATACGAAAGAAAAACTAGGGGAAAATAATATACGTATTCAACCTTATATGACTGAATCGGCTTATTCTCAAGAATTGACAAGTCAAAACGATGCCATGAACCAAGTGTATAAGGACTATATTTTGGATTATCATTTTGAAAAAGCTGATATCTTTGTCAATCAGACTACGAATCAAGCCATTGCCATGGTCTCTTATAATGTAACCTATGTATCTAATTTAAAGAATGCCAACCAATCAAAAACCAATCAGACAGAAACAAGAACTGTTAAATTGTCCTATTCTAAACTTCCTGGTAAGTTATTGGTCAACCAAGTACAGGTTTGGAAATCTGGGTTAGATGATTTGGATAAGGCCACTCCCAAAAATTTAGAAGAATCATCATCAATACCATCACTGCCAAATACTACGACAAAATGATGATATTGCATGGAAATAGAAGAATGTAAGCAAATTTCAATTCTTGATGTAGCCAATCGTTTAGGTATCTCCTTTAAACAAGTTTCGAGCAGTGTCTATGAACATCCTGAACATGATTCATTTCGGATTTTTTCAACTACCAATACTTTTAAATGGTTTTCAAGAGATATTCAAGGTGATGTCATTGATTTTGTTCGACTTGTTAAGGGAATTTCCTTTAAAGAAGCTCTAGCCTTTCTTTCTGAAGAACCTTTTCAAAAAGAAGCTGTTCAAGAAAAAAGAGAGAGACCATTTTATTATCCTTTAAAGAGAGTAGAAGATTCTAACTGTAGTCTGGCTAGATATTATTT
>NZ_DXLC01000252.1:784-2505 GCF_019414905.1 Streptococcus sp.
TTATTTAACAGAATGTAGAGAAATCTCAGAAGAAATCGTACAAAGGATGATTCAACAAGGTTTAATAGCACAAGCCAGTTGGAAAACAAATGAAACAGTTGAACCTGTTATTGTTTTTAAAAGCTTTGATCATCGTCACAAACTGCAGGCAGCAAGCTTACAAGGAATTTATAAGAATCATTCTCTTCCAAGAGAGAGGTTAAAAACGATTCTAAAAGGGAGCCATGGACATGTTGGAATATCCTTTGATATTGGTAAACCTAATAGACTGGTCTTTTGTGAATCGTTCATCGACTTAATGAGCTATTACGAACTTCATCAACAAAGTCTATCTGATGTTCGTTTGGTATCTATGGAAGGATTAAAAAGATCTGTTGTTGCTTATCAAACTTTACGACTGATAGCTGAAGAAAATCAGAAGTTGGAATTTTTAGATACAGTAACACCTTCAAAGTTATTGCCCTTAATCAATACAATTCGTGATACCACCAGCTATTTTTATAATCATACTGATTTATTGACACTTGCAGTAGATTGTGATGATGCTGGAAAAGATTTTTCTGATAAGTTATCTCAATCAGGATTTCCTGTTTTACTGGATTTACCTGATAATGAATATGGGAAAGAAAAAAGAGACTGGAACGATATTCTTAGAGAAAAGAAATCAGACTTACATTTGATGCTTGAGACTGCAAAGGAGGCATTGGGGAATCAACCAGTAAGACAAACCTCTCAATGTTTAGAATTGTGATAACAAAATCAAGGTGTTTTAGCTAATATTAGAATGAAGGAGGATCGTATATGACCATTATTGAACGCTTAGAAGAAAAGGTAACTAGGCAAGAAAGTAAGGTAGCAAGAGAGACAGAAAAACTAGCTGCTTACAAAGAGCAACTGGAGACAGCGATGTTTGCGACGTTCAAAAGGCGTCAAAGCATTAGTCACATGAGTTTTGAAGAAGCTCTTGACCATGCCTTTGGTAAAGAAAGACAATTCGATGATTCTGAATTTAGAAAGGATGAAATGAGTGAATGACAAAAGATTGGAATTTTAATCAACCATTAGAAAGTAAATCAGAAAATCAAGAAGATCCAGATAAAATTGCGGCCTTATTTGGAAATCATCAAGGAGGTAATGATGTAAATTATGAAGCAGCTTTTCAAAAGCGCAAACAAGCACCTGTGACAGAATCAAATCCTAGTTCTAAACCCAAAATTACAGAGGTTAAAACAGGAAAAGAGACAGATATCACTACAAGTTATCAGCAACATCTTAAAAGACTGATTGCAGATAACAATAGCGATATTCAAAGTAGTCAAAAGAAAATTGAAGAGCTACATACGTTGATCGACACAAAGAATAAAGACAATAAGAAATTGCAGTCCATTTATGATGCGATTTCCGAATTACACTAAGCAGTCCTGATAGGCTGCTTTTTTTGAGAGGTTATAGATGTTTACAACATTTTTTAAGAAAAATCACGACAATAGTGATGTATTTAAAAAGCTGATTCATAGACTATCTGATATGTCTGTCCAAGATCTTGAAAAAATAGATCGACTGCTAGATATCATTTTCACTCCAAACCAAGAATCACAACAACTAAAAACAGAAGCAACTTACAGAGAAGAAACTTTGGACGACACATTAAAGGAAGCTAAGAACCAACTTCATAAAGAACAATTGGAGAAGAATTTAGAGAGATTTAGGAAAAATGGAAT
>NZ_DXLC01000253.1:0-5356 GCF_019414905.1 Streptococcus sp.
TGGTATAATCAAGATAGTAAATCTTTATGGAGGAAGTATGAAATTAAATATTCAAGAGATTCGCAAGCAGTCTGAAGGCTTGCATTTTGAACAAACGTTAGACCTAGCCGCAGACCTGCGTGCACGCAATCAAGAAATTTTAGATGTAAAAGATATCCTTGCAGTTGGGAAAGTACAATATGAAGACCGTATGTATTTCTTAGATTATCAACTATCTTACACCATTGTTCTTGCTTCAAGTCGCAGTATGGAGCCAGTTGAGTTAGTTGAATCTTATCCAGTCACGGAAGTTTTCATGGAAGGTGCAACTAACCAACTAGATCAGGAAGTTTTAGACGATGATTTGGTCTTGCCTATCGAAAATGGAGAACTTGACCTTGCTGAGAGTGTGTCAGACAATATCCTACTAAACATTCCTATCAAGGTCTTGACGGCTGAAGAAGAGGCTGGTCAAGGATTTGTTTCAGGAAATGACTGGCAAATCATGACAGAGGAAGAATACCAAGCTCAACAAGCAGTTAAGAAAGAAGAAAACAGTCCTTTTGCTGGCTTACAAGGACTATTTGATGGAGACGAATAATGGTCTTGTCAAAAAAACGCGCACGAAAGGTGCTAGAAGAAATTATTGCTCTGTTTCCAGATGCCAAGCCCAGTCTTGATTTTACTAATCATTTTGAACTACTAGTTGCGGTCATGTTGTCAGCTCAGACAACAGATGCAGCGGTAAATAAGGCCACGCCAGGTCTCTTTGCTGCCTTTCCAACGCCACAAGCCATGTCTGTAGCGACAGAGAGTGAGATTGCTTCACACATTTCTCGCCTGGGACTGTATCGGAATAAGGCTAAATTCCTTAAAAAATGTGCCCAACAGTTACTAGACGATTTTGATGGTCAAGTCCCTCAAACACGAGAGGAATTGGAGAGTTTGGCAGGTGTTGGTCGCAAGACAGCCAATGTTGTCATGAGTGTGGGCTTTGGAATTCCAGCCTTTGCAGTAGACACTCATGTGGAGCGTATTTGCAAACACCATGATATTGTCAAAAAATCAGCGACACCACTTGAGGTGGAAAAACGCGTCATGGATATCTTGCCACCGGAGCAGTGGTTAGCTGCCCATCAGGCCATGATTTATTTTGGAAGAGCTATTTGTCATCCTAAAAATCCAGAGTGTGACCAGTATCCACAGTTATATGACTTTAGCAATTTATAAGCAATTTATAAGATGGGGTTTCAAAAGTTTTTGCTTGATTTTAAGCATGCTTTGTGCTATAGTATTTGATAACTAAATATTCCTTTAAACCTGTCCCGTGAGGCAGGCAAGGAGCGCGATAAAGTAGAAGGGCGAAGTCTATACTGTTTGCAGTAGGGCTAGCTTAGCTATACATTTCAAGTCTCCTTGTTTAAGGAGACTTTTCTTTTTGGAGGTTTGTCATGAAGGCAAAAGAAGTTGTAGACGAATTGACCGTCAAACGAGCGATTACGCGTATTACTTATGAGATTATCGAACGCAACAAAGATTTGAATAAAATTGTCTTGGCTGGTATTAAAACTCGTGGTGTCTTTATCGCCCACCGTATCCAAGAACGTTTGGAGCAGCTAGAAAATCTTTCAGTTCCTGTTGTGGAATTGGATACCAAACCTTTCCGTGATGATGTTAAAAGTGGAGAAGATACTTCTTTGGTTTCTGTTGATGTGACAGACCGTGAAGTTATTTTGGTGGACGATGTGCTCTATACAGGCCGCACTATCCGTGCTGCTATTGATAATATTGTAGGTCATGGTCGTCCTGCGCGCGTGAGTTTAGCAGTTCTAGTCGATCGTGGACATAGAGAATTGCCAATCCGCCCAGATTACGTTGGAAAAAATATCCCAACCAGTCGTTCTGAAGAAATCATCGTAGAGATGGCAGAACTTGATGGCCAAGACAGAGTTCTGATTACTGAAGAAGCTTAGAAAGCTAAAGGAGTAGCCATGTCAGAAAATCAACAAGCATTGAACCATGTGGTGTCCATGGAAGACCTCACTGTCGAACAAGTGATGAAATTGATCAAGCGAGGAATTGAGTTTAAAAATGGAGCTCAGCTTCCCTATGAGGACCATCCGATTGTCTCCAATCTTTTCTTTGAGGATTCTACACGGACGCATAAGTCCTTTGAAGTGGCAGAGATTAAACTGGGATTGGAGCGACTGGACTTTGATGTGAAGACTAGTTCAGTCAATAAGGGTGAAACACTTTATGATACCATTTTGACTTTGTCTGCTTTAGGAGTTGACGTCTGTGTGATTCGTCACCCAGAGGTTGACTACTACAGAGAGTTAATTGCTAGTCCCACGATTACGATTTCCATCATCAATGGTGGAGATGGTTCGGGCCAACACCCTAGCCAGAGCTTGCTTGATTTGATGACCATTTATGAGGAATTTGGCCACTTTGAGGGTCTCAAGGTTGCGATTGCAGGTGACTTGGACCACTCACGCGTTGCCAAATCCAATATGCAGATTTTGAAACGCTTGGGAGCTGAACTTTACTTTGCTGGACCTGAGGAATGGAGAAGTCAAGAGTTTGCAGACTATGGACAGTTTGTAACTATTGATGAAATTATTGATCAGGTGGATGTCATGATGTTTCTTCGTGTGCAACATGAACGCCATGATAGTGGTGCAGTCTTTTCAAAAGAAGACTACCATGCTCAACATGGCTTGACTCAAGAACGTTATGATCGCTTGAAAGAAACAGCAATCCTCATGCACCCAGCTCCAGTCAATCGTGATGTAGAAATTGCAGATCACTTGGTTGAAGCACCAAAATCACGCATTGTCCAACAAATGACCAACGGTGTCTTTGTTCGAATGGCAATCTTAGAATCCGTACTGGCGAGTAGAAACGCCAACTAAAACACAAGACGTTAAAAGACGCCAGTGAGCGTCCACGAGAGGTGAAAATATGACAAAAAGACTTCTAGTATTAGAAGATGGCACAGTTTTTGAAGGCAAGGCCTTCGGAGCAGATATTGATGTAACAGGCGAAATCGTCTTTAATACAGGCATGACCGGCTATCAAGAATCCATTACAGACCAGTCTTATAATGGACAAATCTTGACCTTTACTTATCCTTTGGTAGGAAATTATGGAATTAACCGTGATGATTACGAATCCATTATTCCAACTTGTAAGGGAGTCGTTGTTTTCGAAGAGGCACGTAGAGCAAGTAATTGGCGAAATCAAATGACGCTGGATGAATTTTTGAAAGCCAAGAAAATTCCAGGTATTTCAGGAATTGATACGCGTGCACTCACCAAGATTATCCGTAAGCATGGTACGATGCGTGCAACCTTGACCCATGTTGGGGACAGCATGGACCATGTGACGGACCAGCTCCAAGCGACAGTCTTGCCGACAGACAATATCAAGCAGGTTTCTACTAGAACATCCTATCCAGCTCCAGGAGTTGGTTTGAGCGTGGTGCTAGTGGACTTTGGTCTCAAGCACTCAATCTTACGTGAGCTTTCTAAACGCAACTGTAATGTGACGGTTGTTCCGTATTCGACAACGGCTGAAGAAATTCTCCATCTCAATCCTGACGGAGTTATGTTGTCAAACGGTCCAGGTAACCCAGAAGATGTTCCACAAGCACTTGACATGATTCGTGGTGTGCAAGGAAAAATTCCAATCTTTGGTATTTGTATGGGGCATCAACTCTTTGCAATGGCAAATGGTGCTAAGACCTACAAGATGAAATTTGGACACCGTGGATTCAACCATGCGGTACGTGAAATTGCTACAGGACGTGTGGATTTTACAAGTCAAAACCATGGTTATGCAGTTAGTCGTGAGGATTTGCCAGAACACTTGATTATCACCCACGAAGAAATCAATGACAAGTCAGTTGAAGGTGTGCGTCACAGATATCAACCTGCTTTCTCTGTTCAATACCATCCAGATGCAGCCCCTGGTCCACACGATGCTAGCTACCTATTTGATGAGTTTATCGAGATGATGGAAGCTTTTAAACAATCAAACTAAGAACGAGTAAAAGCTCGTCGGAGAATTTATTTAATGTTGCCCTGAGAGGCGGCGAATAGAAAGGCAGGTCGTTTCTTTTAGTCGCTATCAGGCGAACTAAAAACTCCCTGCACTAGATTTTTTACCGAAAAGTATCGTTTCGCTAAAAAATCGTCGGAGAATTTATTTAATGGCAACCCGAGAGTTGCCGAATAGAAAGGAGAAGATACATTGTTCGCGGAAGTGAACACGCCCTAAGAACTGTGTGAAAAAGATAAACATCGTCTTGACGCTGAAGGCGTCTGCACCGAGTTTCCTATTTTCACTGTGTTCTTTACGGGCTTTGTATCATAAACTATGCCTAAACGTACTGATATTCAAAAAATTATGGTGATTGGTTCTGGTCCGATTATTATTGGTCAGGCTGCTGAGTTTGACTACGCTGGGACCCAGGCTTGCTTGTCGTTGAAAGAGGAAGGTTATGAGGTTGTCTTGGTTAACTCAAACCCTGCAACCATCATGACGGATAAGGAAATTGCGGACAAGGTTTATATTGAACCGATTACACTTGAGTTTGTAACGCGTATTCTTCGTAAGGAACGTCCAGATGCCTTGCTACCAACCCTTGGTGGGCAAACTGGTCTTAATATGGCCATGGAATTGTCTAAAAATGGTATCCTAGATGAGCTTGGTGTTGAACTTCTGGGTACTAAACTATCTGCCATTGATCAAGCGGAGGACCGTGACCTCTTTAAACAATTGATGGAAGAGCTCAACCAACCAATTCCAGAATCTGAAATTGTCAACACAGTCGAAGAAGCTGTTGCCTTTGCAGCAACAATTGGCTACCCAGTCATCGTCCGTCCAGCCTTTACACTTGGTGGTACTGGTGGTGGTATGTGTGCCAACGAGGAAGAATTGCGTGAAATCGCTGAAAATGGATTGAAATTGTCACCTGTTACCCAATGTTTGATTGAGCGTTCTATTGCTGGTTTCAAGGAAATCGAATACGAAGTGATGCGTGACTCAGCTGACAATGCTTTGGTTGTTTGTAACATGGAAAACTTTGACCCAGTTGGGATTCACACAGGGGATTCCATTGTATTTGCCCCTGCGCAAACCATGTCAGATTATGAAAATCAAATGCTACGTGACGCGAGCTTGAGCATCATTCGTGCCCTTAAGATTGAAGGGGGATGTAACGTTCAGTTGGCCCTTGATCCCCACAGCTTCAAGTACTATGTTATCGAAGTAAATCCTCGTGTATCTCGTTCGTCAGCCCTTGCTTCCAAGGCGACAGGTTATCCAATCGCTAAATTGGCTGCTAAGATTGCAGTCGGTTTGACCTTAGATG
>NZ_DXLC01000254.1:0-5234 GCF_019414905.1 Streptococcus sp.
AAACTAGGAAGCTAGCCGCAGGTTGCTCAAAACACTGTTTTGAGGTTGTAGATAAAACTGACGAAGTCAGCTCAAAACACTGTTTTGAGGTTGTGGATAGAACTGACGAAGTCAGCTCAAAACACCGTTTTGAGGTAGTAGATAAGACTGACGAAGTCAGTTACATATACATACGGTAAGGCGACGCTGACGTGGTTTGAAGAGATTTTCGAAAAGTATTAACTATTATGCTTTACAAACTAGTGTAGAAGTAGTATACTATAGGTGGAGCTACTAGTAGGTATTACAAAATAGATTAGAAGGGAGAAGGAATGAAGGAAACTCAGCTATTAAAAGGTGTTCTTGAAGGTTGTGTCTTGGATATGATTGGTCAAAAAGAGCGATATGGTTATGAGTTGGTTCAGACTTTGCGAGAGGCTGGATTTGACACTATCGTTCCAGGAACTATTTATCCTTTGTTGCAAAAGTTAGAAAAAAATCAATGGATAAGAGGCGACATGCGTCCGTCGCCAGATGGTCCAGATCGGAAGTATTTTTCGTTAACTAAAGAAGGAGAAGAGCGTGTCTCGGTCTTTTGGCAACAATGGGACGATTTGAGTCAAAAAGTAGAAGGAATTAAGAATGGGGGTTAAACCATGAAGAAAATGAAGTATTACGAAGAAACAAACAATTTGTTGCATGAGTTTTCTGAGGAGAATCAGCAGTATTTTGAGGAGCTGTGGGATAGTTTTAATCTTGCTGGATTTCTCTATGATGAGGACTATCTCAGAGAGCAGATTTATTTGATGATGTTAGATTTCTCAGAAGCAGAACGAGATGGCATGAGTGCAGAGGATTATCTAGGTAAGAATCCTAAAAAAATAATGAAAGAGATTCTCAAGGAAGCACCACGCAGTTCTATCAAGGAGTCCCTTTTAACACCAATTTTTGTCCTAGCGATATTACGCTACTATCATCTACTGGGTGATTTTTCTAAAGGTCCTCTCTTAACAGTCAATTTGCTTACGTTTTTAGGCCAACTTCTTATTTTTCTGATTGGATTTGGACTTGTGGCCACAATCTTACGTTGGGGCTTAGTTCAAGATTCTCCTAAAATGAAAATTGGCACCTATATTGTCGTTGGGATTCTTGTTCTGCTAGTTGTTCTGGGATATGTAGGAATGGGAAGTTTCATACAAGAAGGAGCCTTTTATCTTCCGGCGCCCTGGGATACTTTATCTGTCTTTACGATTTCGCTGGTCATCAGTATTTGGAATTGGAAAGAACCGATTTTTCGTCCCTTTGTCAGTATGATTGTTGCCCATCTTGTTGTAGGTTCTCTGCTTCGTTACTATGAGTGGATGGGAATTTCAAATGTTTTTCTTACAAAAGTTATTCCTTTAGCTGTCCTCTTTATTGGAATCTTTGTCTTGTTCCGTGGGTTTAAGAAGATAAAATGGAGTGAAATATAGTCAAAAAGCCGTTGCAAAGCGGTTTTTTGTTATAATTAATTGAAGAATGTAGAATCAAAGGAGAAAAATTTGATGAGATACATAACTCTTGGTCAAGATGACAAAGAATTATCAGAAATTGTTCTCGGAATGATGAGAATAAAAGATAAGTCTGTAAAAGAAGTTGAGGAGCTTGTAGAAACAGCACTTTCTGTTGGAATCAATGCTTTCGATTTGGCTGATATATATGGTCGTGGTCGTTGTGAAGAACTGTTAGGTCTTGTCCTAAAAAATCGTCCAGATTTAAGAGAAAAGATGTGGATTCAGTCCAAATGTGGCATTCGCATAGAAGAATTTTCCTATTTTGATTTTTCAAAAGAGTATATATTACAATCAGTTGATGGGATTTTAGAAAGATTGCAGGTTGATTATTTAGATAGCTTGCTTCTTCATCGACCAGATGCTTTGATGGAATCTGACCAAGTAGCAGAAGCCTTTGATCTCCTTTATAAACAAGGTAAGGTTCAAAATTTTGGAGTTTCTAATCAAAATCCTATGATGATGGAGTTACTTAAAAAAGATGTCAAGCAGCCGTTAGCTGTTAATCAGCTACAATTAAGTGCGGCTTTTACTCCAGGATTCGAATCAGGTTTTCATGTTAATATGGAAGATAGTCAAGCAGCTATACGAGATGGCAGCATTTTTGAATATTGCCAATTACACGATGTGGTCATTCAAGCATGGTCTGTCTTACAATTTGGGTATTTTAAAGGGAACTTTGTTGGAAATGAGAAATTTCAAGCTTTAAATCAAGTACTTGATCGTTTAGCTATTAAATATGGAGTAACCTCTTCAACTATTGCCATTTCTTGGATATTGCGTTATCCAGCAAAAATGCAGGCAGTTGTAGGTACCACAAATCCTAAGCACTTGAGAGAAGTTAGCCAAGCGGCAAACTTTAGCTTAACAAGAAAAGAATGGTATGAAATTTATCTTGCTGCAGGGAATAATTTGCCTTAGGAAAAAATGCATTTAAAGAAATCACAGTCAAAAAAACGTTGGAAAACGTTTTTTTGTTATGTGATCATTTGTCTGTCTTGATTCGTTAGGTACGGTTCATTAACGGATGATTCTGATTTAATACTCAATGAAAATCAAAAAGCAAACTAGGAAGCTAGCCGCAAGTTGCTCAAAACTCTGTTTTGAGGTAGTAGATAAGACTGACGAAGTCAGTGACCATACATACGGTAAGGCGACGCTGACGTGGTTTGAAGAGATTTTCGAAGAGTATAACTATTCTGATTTACGTACTAGTAGGGAAGCAGTATCCCATAATTGACGGCACGCTAGTAGGTACTATAAAATGGACTGGAGTGATTTTTGGATTTTGATTGAGTATAAAACATCATAGAGAATAAAAAAATGAGGTTAGGATTTTTTGTCCTAACCTATTTTTACATGAAATAAACAATGGCGATGTATTGGAGTGAGGACGCAGATAGGATAAAGAGATGCCAAATCATGTGGAAATAAGGTTTTTTCTTGGCATAAAATCCAGCCCCAACTGTATAAGAGAGTCCACCAGTTACCATGAGACTCCAGAAAATTGGTGTCGTTTGACTGATAATGGCAGGAATGATAGCCAGAACCAACCAGCCCATAATCAGGTAAAGAGCAAGGCTAAATTTCTCATTGACTTTTTTAGCAAAGATTTTATAGAGAATACCAAAGATAGTCGTTCCCCATTGGATGGCGATAATCAGATAGCCAAACCAGTTATTCATTAAGGTCAAGACGACGGGCGTGTATGAGCCTGATAACGAAAATGGAAACGCCGATAGATGATAAAAATCCGTGTGTCTCATAACTATAGGTGGATGAAATAGGCAGTAAGATGAGCATGATGACTGCACCTACGGCATGGGTCACGCTATTAGCAATCTCCTCTCCAAAACTGAGTTGTTTGCTGAGCTTTAGGCTTGTATTCATTAGATTTCCTCCTCTTGAGTATGATGGATTAAGGCTAGAGTTTGATGATAGAGTTTAACGGTTTGGCAGCTGGTTTGGATAATGGGGTTAGCTGGGTCCATTCCTTGGTTCATGTAGTCCACAAAAGCATCGTAGAGTTGCTCTGAACTTGCTTGACTTTGTAGAGTATTCAGTGTCTGGGCTATTTCTTGGATTGAAAAGACAGACTTTAGGGTTGTGATAGCAATCAGACGGGCAATCTGTTGGCGTTGGTATTTTTTCTTGTCAGGCTTTGTCAGGTAACCATGTTTCACATAATTATTAACCATAGATGCTGTCAGGCCCTTGTCTTTATCAGGAGAGATAGGGGCGCAGACCTGATTGACATAGAGTAAAACCTGGTCCAGATAGAGGTCAATGTTTGGAATTTCTGCCCATTTTGGGTAGGAAAAGGTAGTTTTCATTTCCAACTCCTTTTTATCTAGTTTTAATAACTAGATTATAAAATAACAAAAACAGAAAGTCAAGTTTTAACTGCTTGTAGAAAGACTTAAATTATGCTATGATGGGAGAAACTAGTCAGAAATGAGGAGAAAAGATGGAGATTCGTTTAGCTTTTCCAAATGAAGTAGATGCCATCATGCAGGTGATGGAAGATGCTAAAAAATGTTTAGCGGATGCTGGTAGTGACCAGTGGCAAAATGGTTATCCAAATGCTGATATTATTATTGAGGATATTGTCTCAGGCCAAGCCTACGTAGCCTTGGAAGAGGGAGAACTACTAGCTTATGCAGCTGTGACCAAAAGTCCAGAGGCAGCCTATGAAGTCATTTATGAAGGCAACTGGCAAGCTGGAGAGTCAGAGTACCTAGTCTTTCACCGTATCGCTGTGGCAGCAGATGTGCAGGGACAAGGAGTTGCTCAAACCTTTTTAGAGGGCTTGATTGAAGGTTTTGACTATCTTGATTTTCGTTCAGATACGCATGCTGAAAACAAGGTTATGCAACATATTTTTGAAAAGCTTGGATTTAAACAGGTCGGAAAAGTTCCAGTTGATGGCGAACGCTTGGCCTATCAAAAATTGAAGAAATAATGCAAAAGAAGTACGCAAAAATGATCTACTCTTCGCCAATAGGAACCTTGTCTTTGGTTGCTGACGAGCAATATCTGTATGGCATTTGGATGCAGGACCAGAAGCATTTTGAGAGGGGACTAGGAGATGAGACTATAGAAGCAGTTGTTAGTCATCCCATTTTAGACCCAGTTATTGCTTGCTTAGATGCTTACTTTAAAGGCAAGCCTCAAGATTTATCATACTTGCACTTGGCGCCAATCGGAACGGATTTTGAAAAGCGGGTCTGGGCCTACTTACAGAGCATTCCTTATGGTCAAACAGTGACCTATGGGCAAATAGCACAAGATTTGCAAGTGGCTTCTGCTCAAGCAATTGGTGGAGCAGTGGGGCGGAATCCTTGGTCTATCCTAGTACCTTGTCATCGTGTGCTGGGAGCTGGCAAGCGTCTGACTGGTTATGCAGCAGGAGTGGAAAAGAAAGCTTGGCTCTTGGAGCATGAAGGCGCAGATTTTAAAGATATAAAATAGAAAGTGAAACACATGTTAGAATTTATCGAATATCCAAAATGTTCAACTTGTAAAAAAGCAAAACAAGAATTAAACCAACTCGGTGTGGACTATAAAGCCATCCATATCGTTGAAGAAACACCTAGCCAAGAAGTCATTTTAAATTGGCTAGAAACCTCGGGTTTTGAGTTGAAGCAATTTTTCAACACCAGTGGGATCAAATACCGTGAATTGGGGCTGAAAGATAAGGTAGGA
>NZ_DXLC01000255.1:0-1457 GCF_019414905.1 Streptococcus sp.
AAACTGACTGTCGCCAAGCGAATCATTTCAAACAGATTTTCCTGAGGAAGTGCCAAATTCTCAACAAATACTGGACTATGATGAGTGTTTTCTCCCCCTGTTTGAACAATTAACAAGTCTCTTAAATAGTGCAAAAGGTCGGTCACAAAACGAGTCATGCTCTTACCATTTTCAAAGAGAAGATTTAAGCAAGACAAAGCCTTGGGAACATCCTGTTGAGACAAGGCAGCCACATAATCATCCAAGGCTGATAGGCTAATGGTGCCAGTAATTTCTTCAGAGATAGCAGTCGTCAATTCATTTCCCTGTGTCAAACTCAGGGCTTGATCCAAAATAGACAAGGCGTCCCGCATTCCACCTTCAGCTCGTCTAGCGATAATTTCCACAGCCTCTGGTTCAGAAGTAATATTTTCTTTTTCTAAAATATAGTGGATATGTTCCTTAATATCCTGTGTCTTAATCGATTTAAATTCAAAACGTTGCACACGGGATAGAATAGTGGCAGGAATCTTGTGCAATTCAGTAGTGGCCAAAATAAAGACTACATTCTGTGTTGGCTCTTCCAGCGTCTTTAGGAGGGCATTAAAAGCTCCTGTAGACAGCATGTGAACCTCGTCTATGATATAAACCTTATAACGGGCAAGACTAGGGGCATAGGTAGATTTATCACGAATTTCACGGATTTCATCCACCCCATTATTAGAGGCTGCATCCATTTCGATGACATCTTCTAAACTACCATCCGTCACTGCCTGACAAATATAGCAGTTATTACATGGTTCACCACCCACTTGATTGGGACAGTTCATAGCCTTGGCAAAGATCTTAGCCACACTGGTTTTTCCCGTTCCACGAGGACCAGAAAAAAGATAAGCATGACTTATTTTCTCTTGCTCTACAGCTTGTTTAAGGGTCTTAGCCACAACTTCTTGACCAACCAACTGGGAGAAATTTTGACTTCTATATTTTCGATAAAGTGCTTGATACATTAGGCTTTCTCCCCAAACATTGTAAAGTCCCATTCTGTCTTTTCAAGCAAAATAGCGACAAATTGTTCCAAATAATCTCGATCCATAGTATCATAATCATCAATCTCTGAAGAATCCAGATCCAGAACCCCTAGCAATTGACCATTCTTAACTATCGGAACAACAATTTCACTTTTTGCTCTACTATCACAAGAAATATAGTTGGGATAAGTTGTTACATCACCAACCAGAACAGTTTCCTGAAAATGAGCTGCCTCCCCACAAACACCTTTTCCCAGTGCAATACGGATGCAGGAAACACCTCCTTGGAAAGGACCTAAAACCAATTCCTTTCCATCGAACAGATAAAAGCCTGCAAATACGGTATTAGGAAAGCGTGATTTTAGAAGAGCACTGGCGTTGGAAAGATTAGCCAAAACATTGGTTTCGCCTTCCAATAAAAAAGAGAACTCCTCATTTAACATCTGT
>NZ_DXLC01000256.1:0-9807 GCF_019414905.1 Streptococcus sp.
GTTGGTTCGTTGACGATACGTTCTACTTCAAGACCAGCGATTTTACCAGCGTCTTTTGTTGCTTGACGTTGAGCGTCGTTGAAGTAAGCTGGAACTGTGATAACTGCTTTAGTTACTTTTTCGCCAAGGTAGTCTTCAGCGTATCCTTTCAAGTATTGAAGAATCATAGCTGAGATTTCTTGTGGAGTGTATTCTTTTCCGTTAGCAGAAACTTTTTCAGAAGTTCCCATTTTAGATTTGATAGAGATGACTGTATCTGGGTTTGTAACTGCTTGGCGTTTTGCAGCATCACCAACGATGATTTCGCCGTTTTTGAATGAGACTACAGATGGAGTTGTGCGGTTTCCTTCTGGGTTTGCGATGATTTTGCTTTCAGTTCCTTCAAGAACTGCAACTGCTGAGTTTGTTGTACCTAAGTCAATACCGATAATTTTAGACATGTGTTTTTCTCCTTAAATTTTATATTCTATTTTCTTTTTGATACTCTTCTTAAGTGGCGGCGCCGTCAGAGCTTGACTTCGTCAATCTCTTTGACTAAACTTTGAGCCTAAGGTCTCAAAGTTTGCGCAAATAGCGCCACGGCGAAGAGTATCGTCTTTGGTTCGCTTCGCTCACTATTGCAAAGCCAAATATATTTTATCTTTCTTCATAGTTTATTGTCGTTTCGGACAAGTTTTTTTAAGCTATCTAGCCTAGTTGTAAACCACTACCATTGCTGGGCGTAGGATGCGGTCATGGAGTTTGTAGCCTTTTTGGAAGACTTGGGCGATGGTATCTGCTGGGTGTTCATCGTCTGCTGGGAGAGTTTGGATGGCCATATGGTAGTTATGGTCAAATTCGCCATCAGCTGCGATTTCTTCGATTCCTTCTTCTTTCAAAGCGTGAATCAAGCTTTCTTGCACCATCTCCAATCCTTTTTTGACGTCCTCTGTCAAACCTTCAACTGCAAGTGCACGCTCAAGGTTGTCAAGCGATGGTAAAATTGCTTTTGCCAAGTCCTGGCTACGATAACGTTGCAAGTTTTGACGCTCTTCATTGGCACGGCGTTGGATATTTTGCATTTCCGCATGAGCGCGAAGGTATTTGTTTTCGAACTCATCTGCACGTTCATTTGCCAAGTCCAACTCAGACTTCTCAGGAGTTGTTTCTTCTACCGTTTCCACAACTTCCTCTTCTTGGACTTCTTCTACTTCTTCATTTTTTATATCTTGGGCCATTTTCGCCTCCTTTAATGATTTCAATCTTAATGTACTTCGTAATGATTACTGCTGAGGTAGCGGTAAAAATCTGTCAACTTCATGGTCAAAACACGATTGACTACATTGACTTGGTTGATTAGCTGTTGGTAATCCAGATTAACCGGACCGATAATTGCCAGAATTCCAACTCCCCGATAAGGAATGAGAAACTTACTACTAATCACAGCTAGGTCAGCTAGACAGGACTCTTGACTGTCTGCAACACGGACATTTTGCATCTGATCTTCACGCAGTCCCTCACGAATCTCCAAGGCCACCTTTTGCGGTTGGTCAAAGAACTGATAAGCTGCCAGATTGGCAAAATTCAAGAGATTAACCTTGCCCGCCACCACAATGTTTTCGTTGAACATTTCCTTAAAGATATGTTCAAAGAGATCGATAACATTGTCCGTTGTTGTAAAGTAACGCTGGATAATCTGCGGAATCTCCGTCCGAATCTTGTAGTGAATATCTAGAACGGTGTGGCCGAGGAAACGTTCCTGAATGATGCTCTTCAGCTTCAGCAAATCCTCCTGCAAGAAGTTTCTTGGAATCAGAAACTGACTGGTAACCGTTCGAGACTCGTCTAGGGTAAATACCGCCAAGGCTGTATGTTGCCCCAAAACAACGATATCAAAGGCTGTCAAACGTTGTCTGCTCGGCTCAACATCCAGTGCTACTACCGTACAGCCACTCAAGTCTGTCAGTAGATTAGCAGCCTCTTGCAGAATATCCTCCAATTTGAAGAATTCCTGATCAAAGGCTTTGACAATCTCATATACCTCATTTTCAGCCAGTCTGTCAAAATCCAGTGAGTGTTTTACATAGTACTGAAAACCAGCAACACTTGGCATCCGACCACTTGAAGTATGAGCCTTCTCAAGCAAACCTTGCTTTTCTAGAGCCGCCATGTCATTACGAATGGTTGCACTGCTAGAGTTAATAGACTCTTGCAAAGCTTTGGATCCGACAGGTTCGTGCGTTTTGGTAAAGATGTCAATAATCAGATTTAAAATATCCTGCTGACGCTCTGTAACCATCTCATCACTCCTCTCTGTCTGATCGATTAGCACTCGATACGCTCAAGTGCTAACTCATGATTCTATTATACACCCTTAAAAGAGAATGTCAAGACAAAAACTCAAAAAATTAGCACTCTTTTATCAAGAGTGCTAAAAATCAGTCTGAAGACCTAGAACCTTACTGTTTATCTACTCGGTATGCCCTTTTAAGTCTAAAAAAACCATAGATTAGATAAGAAATCATAAGAGCATATAAAACAAAAATAATGAAGAAAGACATAGAAAGATCTTCTCTAAACGAACTCATACAAACAACAAGACCGCCTGAGAAAGCAACTGTACATGAACGAAGTCTATTTCGCATAACTTCCCATCTGAGCCCCTTACTCATATAGACTTGATCCTCTGGAAGTAAATTAGAAGACGATTTACGAAGAATCGAACAAGAACCTGCTCCTATCAATTCCCAACCTCTATTTCTAAAATCTTGCAGTTCATACTTATACTTTTTAAGAAATCTAGAATCATAGATACAGTAGATGACATCGTCTGGTTGACATTGGTCAAAATAGAAAAAACCAAAACGACTCATTCTATACTTCCAACCTTTCAAATGCATCTCATGTAAATATTCTTCTTCCTTGTCCAAATCAAGAATAGTGAAGATCCGAAATTGCTTTTTATTGATCATGACTTCCCCTCCAATTTTGAGCATACCTACCCCATCATAAATCTGATAATTCCTTCTTTTTATGCCATAACTTCCAGCCAATATAAAAAACTATTAACAAAAGGATTAAAGACAAGAAAATATCTAGCCCGACCGCAAGTAAACTCCATAGACCATACGCATTACTTCTATTGAGCAATTTAAGTAAGAATGGTATATGTATGGCTAGCAAAAGTAAAACAGGTACTAATCGCAGTCTTAAAATGCGATTAACCATAGCTAACTTCCCAGCAGCGTCATTATAGATTTCAAATTCTGCATTCGATTCAATTTCAGAATGTGCTTTTCTAAAATAGGAAAAACTATTAAAGTCTGTAATATGCTCCCAGCCACAGTCTTTAAATAGTTGTAAATAGGAGGATCTCTCTGATTTTTCCATTGGGTAAAAATCCAACTGATAAGACACTTGCTCAGGCTGACACTTTTCAAAGGTATACTTGACTACAAACAATAAGATAGAATAGCTTACTTTCCTAAGTTTCCAGCCCTTAGCATGCATTTCTCTAAAGTATAGAGCCTCCCTCTCATAATCCGCAATTGTAAAAATTCGATAAACAATTTTCTTTTCCATCATACTTCCTCCCGACTGTTTCTATAGAGCCGTTCAATACGCTTCAATTCAATATCTAAGACTTTTCGCCCCAAGTCTGTTATCTGATAGATTTTACGTTTTTCCTCTTCGCGAACAAAGGAAATCAAACCATCCTTTTCCATCTTAGACAAGGTTCCATACATAGTTCCAGGACTAATCAAGATTTGCGAATCTGTCATCTCCTTGACCTTTTGCGTAATACTATAACCATGACCTTCCTTTTGCAGACAGAACAAGATATAAAAGCCCGTTTCCGTCATCGGAAGATAAACTCGACGAATCTTATCCGTTAATTCCATTTATAGCCACCTCCTATTCAGTTCGATACATCGCACCTCGTTATATAAAATATATCACACCTCGATATAAAAAGCAAGAAAAAAGACCGCCCTCAGGCAATCTTTCTTCTCTATTAATAAAGATCTAAATAATTATCAATTTCCCATTGTGAAACGAAGGTTGCATAACTTGCCCATTCGATTCGTTTAGCTTCAAGGAAGCTAGTATAGATGTGTTCTCCGAGAGCTGCTCTGACAACCTCATCCTCTGTTAAAGCCTTCAAAGCGTTGTGAAGAGTTGATGGAAGGTCTGTAATACCAGCTTCCTTACGCTCTTCTGCTGTCATGATGTAGATATTTTCTTCGATAGGAGCTGGTGCTTCGATTTTATTTTCAATACCATGCAAACCAACTTCCAAAAGAACCGCCATAGCGATGTATGGGTTGGCCATTGGATCCACCGAACGCAACTCAAGACGAGTTCCCATACCGCGTGAAGCAGGCACGCGCACAAGTGGAGAACGGTTACGACCAGCCCAAGCAATGTAAACAGGCGCTTCATAACCTGGAACCAAACGTTTGTATGAGTTAACCGTTGGGTTCATGATAGCAGTATAGTTGTAGGCATGTTTAATCAAACCACCAAGGAAATGGTAGGCCGTTTCAGACAACTGCATTCCTTTTGGATCATTTGGATCAAAGAAGGCATTATTTCCTTCTGCATCAAACAAGGACATATTACAGTGCATACCTGATCCGGCAATACCAAATTTTGGTTTCGCCATAAAGGTTGCGTAAAGTCCGTGTTTGCGAGCAATAGTTTTAACAACAAGTTTAAAGATTTGAATCTTATCACAAGCACGGAGGACTTCATCATACTTAAAGTCAATCTCATGCTGTCCAACAGCAACCTCGTGGTGACTGGCTTCTACTTCAAATCCCATTTTGGTCAAGACATTGACAATCTCACGACGTGTATTGTCCGCAAGGTCAGTAGGCGCCAAATCAAAGTAGCCACCCTTGTCATTCACTTCAAGTGTTGGGTCTCCATTTTCATCCAGTTTAAATAGGAAGAATTCTGGCTCTGGCCCAAGATTGAAGGATTTGAATCCCACTTCTTCCATGTGACGAAGAGCACGTTTCAAATTACCACGAGGGTCTCCTGCAAATGGCTCACCTTCTGTTGTATAGACATCACAGATCAAACCTGCAACACTTCCATTTTCATCTCCCCAAGGGAAGACTGTCCATGTATCCAAGTCAGGGTACAAGTACATATCCGACTCATTGATACGTACAAAACCTTCAATAGAAGATCCATCAAACATAGCCTTATTTGACAAGACCTTATCTAACTGTTCATCTGTAGCAGGAATTTCGACGTTTTTCATAGTTCCCAAAATATCTGAGAACATGAGACGAATAAAGGTAACATTTTTTTCCTTGACTTCACGACGAATATCTGCAGCTGTGATTGGCATGAGTTTTCTCCTTAATGTATGACTACTTGCGGTTGCCTAACCGCGACCAAAAGGTGACCGTACTGAAGCAAAGCGACCCTGTTGGAGGAGTTCATTGTGAAGCGCACGACGCACCTCAGTCTGACTCACCGCTTTCTTGGATTTCGCTTCACGTTCAGCATATTTTTTCTTAATGGCAGCGATATTATAACCTTCAGAGATATAATCTTTGATTTCAAGCAGACGATCCATGTCATTCAAGGAATACATGCGACGGTTCCCTTCGTTTCGATCAGGCTTAATCAACTCTTGATCTTCATAATAACGAATCTGACGCGCCGATAGATCGGTCAATTTCATAACACTGCCGATAGGAAAAACAGCCATATTTCGGCGAAATTCTTTTTCCTTCATTTACAATTTCCTTCTTTCTGTCTATTATAGTCTAAAAAAAGACAAACGTCAATTGATAATGTTATAAAATGTAACATTATTTTTCTTTTTTCTCTAAAAAGAGACGAATACGATCAATATCGTAATTTACGAGAATTGCGACAAAAACTCCCATGAAAGTTTCTGATACACGCGCAAACACGTACAAAATCGTTTCACCACTCGGAATCGATAGGGTAATGATTAACATAGCTGCTACACCACCAATAACCCCTGCTTTGTTATTCATGGCTACATTTGTCATAATGGTTAACATGGTGCAGATTGGAACAACAACCAAGGTCACCCAAAAGGCTTCGTGGAAAAAGGTATTTAATAGGAAGAAGATCAGGGCATAGAGGCCACCGATACTATTTCCTAGAATACGCGAAGTCCCAAAATGGACACTCTTATCAAAACTCTCCCTCAGGCTAAAAACGGCTGTCAAAGCACCGATTTGAAGACCTTTCCAGCCAAAAAAGCCAAAAATCAAGAGAACTAGAAAAACAGCAATACCTGTTTTAAAGGTTCGCATACCAAGTTTGAACTGGGATTTATCGAATTTATATTTTTTAAAATAACTCATAATCTCAACTTTCTATTTCCATTTTATCATAAATTGGCTGATTTTATGAGCAATAGTTGAGAGGAAGCGTTTTTATTTTGAGCAAAAGAAAAGAGGAACTTTCATCCCTCTATTCTTTGATTTATTTATAAAATCTTATTTTTCTGTCAAAGCTGCAAGTCCTGGAAGAACTTTACCTTCAAGAAGTTCCATTGATGCTCCACCACCGCGTCACAAATACCTACACTAACACAAAAAGGTGACATAGCCACCTTTTTGTTAACGTTTCAGTTTTGTTCCTTTTTCTACAAAATCAGGATTTTGTAGAGACTAACGGGCTGAAATTATTTTTCTGTAAGTGCAGCCAAACCTGGCAATACTTTACCTTCGAGAAGTTCCATTGAAGCACCTCCGCCCGTACTAATCCATGAGAACTTGTCTGCACGGCCAAGGTTAATCGCTGCGGCAGCTGAGTCACCACCACCGATGATTGATTTAACGCCTGGTTGTTTCACGATAGCGTCCATCACACCGATTGTACCAGCTTGGAAGTCAGGGTTTTCAAATACACCCATAGGTCCGTTCCATACAACTGTTTTGGCACCAGTCAAAGCTTCATCAAATTTAGCGATAGATTTTGGACCGATGTCAAGACCAAGGAATCCTTCAGAAACTGCTTCACCTTCAGTGTCACGTACTTCAGTGTAGCCAGCAAATGCGTTAGCTTCTTTTGAGTCAACTGGCAAGATCAATTTACCGTTAGCTTTTTCAAGAAGAGCTTTCGCAACATCCAATTTGTCTTCTTCTACAAGTGAGTTACCGATTTCGATACCTTGTGCTTTGTAGAATGTGTAAGTCATCCCACCACCGATAAGAACTTTATCAGCTTTTTCAAGCAAGTTTTCGATAACACCGATCTTGTCTGAAACTTTTGAACCACCAAGGATAGCTACGAATGGACGTTCTGGAGCTTCAACTGCTTCTTGGATGTAGGCAATTTCGTTTTCAAGAAGGAATCCAGCAACTGCTTTTTCAACGTTTGCTGAGATACCAACGTTAGATGCGTGTGCACGGTGAGCTGTACCGAATGCATCGTTTACAAAGATACCATCTCCAAGTGATGCCCAGTATTTACCAAGTTCAGGATCGTTTTTAGATTCTTTTTTGCCGTCAACATCTTCGTAACGAGTGTTTTCAACCAAGAGAACTTGTCCATCTTCAAGAGCGTTGATAGCTGCTTCCAATTCAGCACCACGAGTTACACCTGGGAAAACAACATCTTGACCCAATTTAGCAGCCAAGTCAGCAGCTACAGGAGCAAGTGATTTACCAGCTTTATCAGCTTCTTCTTTCACACGTCCAAGGTGAGAGAAAAGAATTGCACGTCCACCTTGTTCGATGATGTACTTAATAGTTGGAAGAGCTGCTGTGATACGGTTGTCGTTAGTGATTACGCCATCTTTCAATGGTACGTTGAAGTCAACACGAACGAGGACTTTTTTACCTTTCAAGTCAACGTCTTTAACAGTAAGTTTTGCCATGTTACAAAAACCCCTTTATTTATTTTATTCGAAACTATTATATCACACTTTGGAAATATAAGGAAAGATTTCACAAGATTTTTCGATATTTAATCTTCATGCCATGTTAGAGTGTATTATTTTTACTTTTTCTCACGAATTTTCTTTCTAAAATCTTAGCTTAACACTTGTTAGATTTACTTTTATCCTTTAAAATAGAATAGGAGAAATTCCGTTATTATTTTTCGGAGGAAAAAGAAATGTCCATTAATTGGCAGGAAATTTTATTTCACTTTTTAGGTGGTCTGGGACTATTCTTGTATAGTATCAAGACCATGGGAGACGGTTTGCAACAAGCTGCTGGAGATCGCCTTCGTTTTTACATTGACAAGTATACCAGCAATCCCTTTTTAGGTGTTCTAGTTGGGATTGTCGTAACTGCCCTGATTCAGTCAAGTACAGGGGTTACAGTTATCACGGTTGGTCTGGTCAGCGCTAGTCTTCTAACTCTTAGACAGGCTATCGGAATTATCATGGGAGCTAACATCGGAACCACAGTTACTTCCTTTATCATCGGTTTCAAGCTTGGTGAGTATGCTTTACCCTTGATTTTCCTTGGAACCATGTTCCTATTCTTTACAAAAAACAGAACAGCAAACAATATCGGGCGCATCCTGTTCGGTGTAGGGGGAATCTTCTACGCCCTCAACCTCATCAGTGCCGGTATGAGTCCTCTTAAAGATCTACCACAATTCAAGGAATATATGGTAACCTTGGGACAAAATCCTGTATTAGGAGTTTTTGCCGGTGCAGTGATTACCGTTCTCATCCAAGCTTCTTCTGCGACAATCGGGATTTTGCAAGGTCTCTATGCAGGTGGATTCCTTGACCTTAAAGGTTCGCTACCAGTTCTCTTCGGGGATAATATCGGGACAACCCTAACAGTTATCATCGCGGCAGCTGGAGCCAATATCTCTGCAAAACGCGTTGCTGCAACCCACGTTACCTTTAACGTTTTGGGAACTATTCTTTGCTTAATCTTATTAGGTCCATTTACGTCTATGATTGAGTACTTCCAGGCACTCCTTCACCTCTCACCTGAGATGACCATCGCCTTCTCTCATGGTGCCTTTAACGTAAGTAACACTATTGTACAATTTCCATTCATCGGAGCCTTGGCCTACTTCGTAACCAAGCTCATCCCTGGTGAAGATGAAATTGTGAAGTACGAGCCACTTTATCTTGATGAGCATTTAATTAAACAAGCTCCATCAATCGCCCTCGGAAATGCGAAGAAAGAGCTACTTCACTTGGGAAATTATGCTTCTAAAGCCTTTGACCTTTCTTATAACTACATCATCGACCTTAATGAAAAGGTTGCTGAAAAAGGACACAAGACAGAAGAAGCCATCAATACCATTGATGAAAAATTGACTCGTTACCTTATTACTCTTTCAAGTGAGGCCCTTAGCCAGAAAGAAAGTGAAGTGTTGACCAACATCTTGGATTCATCCCGCGATTTGGAACGGATTGGGGACCACGCAGAAGCGCTAATCAATCTGACTGACTACCTTCAACGGAAAAATGTTGAGTTCTCTGAAGCTGCTTTGCAGGAATTGGCTGATATCTATCAAAAAACTACTGGCTTTATCAAGGATGCTCTTGACAGTGTGGAAAACAATGATATCGAAAAAGCGCAAAGCCTGATTGAACGCCATAAAGAAATCAACAATATGGAACGTGTTCTCAGAAAGACCCACATCAAACGCCTCAACAAGGGCGAGTGTTCAACGCAAGCTGGGGTCAACTTTATCGATATTGTTTCCCACTACACTCGTGTATCTGACCACGCTATGAATCTAGCTGAAAAGGTCATCGCTGAACAAATCTAAGAACCAAGAAGCTATCCTGAATGGAGTCCACTGAAAAAATAGGTCTCTTACTTTTAATGAAATGAAAACCGAGGAATC
>NZ_DXLC01000257.1:0-6066 GCF_019414905.1 Streptococcus sp.
TGTTTTCAACTCTTACTATTATACCGGCTTTTTGTTTTTTGTCAACACCTTTTTTTAACTTTTTACAATTTTTCAATTCTTTTCAAGTACAGTTTTTCAAATTATAGTAAAAAGAGCCAGAATTGTACTGACTCTTCTATTGTTCATTAAACTTAGAAGCACGTTCTTCTCCCCACCAATAGGGCATTAGTTCTGAGACTTTAACTGTTTTTCTTGTATCATAGTCCATCATGAATTCTGCATCTTTATTTTCAGCATTCAGCTCTAAAAGGAATTCTCTACAAGCTCCACATGGCATTCCTGAACTTCCACCATAAGGTGGTTTGTCTCGAAAGGCTAATACTTTCTTAACCTTAGTTTGTCCTGAAAATTGGTACATATTAAAGAGTGCTGCCCGCTCTGCGCAGAGATGGAAAACACCACAGGTTCCCTCCATACAGAATCCTGTAAATATTTGTCCATCTTCTGCTTCTACTGCGGCCACAACATGGTTAGCGTAAACAAAATCAGATACTTCATGTGGATCGTATAGCTTCTGTGCTTCTTCGTACATCTTTTCCCAGAATATCCATTGGCAGTCCTTCTTATTTAGAAATCTCTTTGAGCATGTTTTCGATATGCTGAATTGACTTTTCACGTCCGAGCAAGAAAATGGTGTCTGGCAATTCTGGTCCATGCATTTCACCTGAAACTGCGATACGAATAGGCATGAAAAGATTTTTCCCTTTAATACCTGTTTCTTTTTGAACAGCTTTGATTTGTGGGAAGATATTTTCTGTTACAAATTCATCATCTGTCATCGCTTCAAGTTTTGCTTTGAAGGCTTCAAGAACTGTTGGGACTGTTTCACCAGCCATGACTTCACGCTCTGCTTCGGTCAATTCTGGGAAATCTGAGAAGAAAAGATCTGTCAATGGGATAATCTCATCTACTGATTTCATTTGTGGTTTATAGAGCTCAACTAATTTTTCAGCCTTGTCAGTTAAACGGCCCGCTTCCTCTAAGAATGGTTTTGCCATTTCAAAGATAGTTTCTAGGTCTGCATTCTTGATATAGTCATTGCTCATCCAGTCGAGTTTCTTCTGATCAAAGGCTGCTGGTGACTTGCTGAGGCGGTTTTCATCGAAAAGTTTAATGAGTTCTTCACGAGAGAAGATTTCATCTTCACCGCCTGGGTTCCAACCAAGAAGAGCAATAAAGTTAAAGACTGCTTCTGGAAGGTAACCTTTTTTACGGTAGTCTTCGATAAACTGAAGGGTGTTGGTATCGCGTTTAGACAATTTTTTCCCAGTTTCAGAGTTGATAATCAAGGTCATATGACCAAACTCTGGAGCTTCCCAACCAAGTGCTTCATAAACCATGAGCTGTTTTGGTGTATTAGCAATGTGATCGTCTCCACGGATTACGTGAGAAATTTGCATATCATGGTCATCAATGACAACGGCAAAGTTGTAAGTTGGGTAACCGTCTTTCTTTTGGATAACCCAGTCACCACCGATATTGCCACCTTCAAATTCGATATCACCTTTGACCATATCATGCCACTTGTAGATACCTGACTCATTGACAGCCAAACGAACAGTTGGGATGATCCCTGCTGCTTCACGTTCTGCGATATAAGCTGCTTTTTCTTCTTCACTCATACCAAGGTATTCATTGATGTAGCGTGGTGTTTCGCCAGCTGCTTCTTGGCGTTCGCGTTCAGCTGCCAACTCTTCTTCTGTAACGTAAGATTTGTAGGCTTTTCCTTCAGCTAACAGTTGGTCGATGTATTTTTGATACAAGTCCAAACGCTCAGACTGGCGGTAATTTTCATGTGTTTCTGGGCTTTCATCCCAATCCATACCTAACCAGCGAAGGTTTTCAAGTTGTGAACGTTCACCATCCTCGACATGACGTTTACGGTCAGTATCTTCGATACGAATGATAAATGTTCCACCATGATGGCGTGCATACAAGTAGTTAAACAATGCTGTACGGGCATTCCCGATGTGTAGTAGTCCTGTTGGACTTGGTGCGTAACGTACGCGGATATCTTTTGACATAGTTTCTCCTATAAAGTCTCTAGGCGTCTGCCTTTTTGCTCTCTATATTATATCACAAGTCTTGGCTGAGTCCAATTTCTATGGATAAAGAGAGTAAAAAGAGTGGACAAACCACTCTTTTCTTCTATTATAGACGTGCGTTAAGTTCTTTGCTCAATTCTTCAAATCCTGGTTTTCCAAGAAGAGCAAACATGTTACGTTTGTAAGCTTCAACACCTGGTTGGTCAAATGGGTTGATAGCATTCAAGTAACCTGAAAGAGCGATAGCCAATTCGAAGAAGTAGATTGTGTAACCAAGAGTGAAAGCGTCTTGCTCTGGAAGAGTCACGTACATGTTTGGTACATCACCATCTGTGTGGGCAAGAAGAACACCGTCAGTCGCTTTTTTGTTTACAAAGTCAACGTCTTTTCCTTGAAGGTAACCAAGTCCATCAAGGTCTTCTTCCAAGCTAGGGATAATTACGTTTTTACGAGGTTTGTCAACACGAACAACTGTTTCAAACATGATACGAGTTCCTTCTTGGATAAATTGACCAAGTGAGTGCAAGTCAGTTGAGAAGTTGGCTGAAGTTGGGTAGATACCTTTTTGGTCTTTTCCTTCTGATTCACCAGCCAATTGTTTCCACCACTCTGAGAAGTATTGAAGTGATGGCTCGTAGTTTACCAAGATCTCAGTTGCATAGCCTTTACGGTAAAGAATGTTACGAACTGCTGCGTATTGGTAAGCTTCGTTTTCAGAGATTTTATCTGAAGTGTAGTCTTTGCGAGCTGCGTTCGCACCTTCCATAAGGGCTTTGATGTCAGCTCCTGATGCCGCGATTGGAAGCAAACCAACGGCTGTCAATACTGAGAAGCGTCCACCGATGTCATCTGGAACAACAAATGTTTCCCAACCGTTAGCATCTGCTTCAACCTTAACAGCACCTTTTTGGCGGTCAGTTGTTGCATAGATACGTTTGTTAGCTTCTTCTTGTCCGTATTTCTTAACCAAGAGTTCTTTGAAGACACGGAAAGCGATAGCTGGCTCAGTTGTTGTACCTGATTTAGAAATTACGTTTACTGAGAAGTCTTTGTCTGCAACATACTCTACCAAGTCAGCAAGGTAAGTAGATGAGATTGAGTTTCCTGCGTAAAGGATTTGTGGAGCTTTACGTTCTTCTTTTGTTTGCAAGTTAGCAAAGTGATGGTTCAAGAAATCGATTGCTGCTTTGGCACCAAGGTAAGATCCACCAATACCGATTACAACCAAAACATCGCTGTCTGATTTGATTTGCTCAGCAGCTTTCAAGATGCGGTCAAATTCTTCGCGGTCATAGTTTTCAGGAAGGTCCAACCATCCCAAGAAGTCGCTACCAGCACCAGTTCCTTTACGAATCAATTCATCTGCTGCTGTTACTTGTGATTGCATGTATTCCACTTCATGTGGTGCAACAAATTTGTCTAAAACTTTTGAATAATCAAATTTAATATGTGACATGTTATTCCTCCAATATTTCTTCTTTTCTATCATAACGCTTACCTTCGTTTTTTTCAAGTTTTTTTGTCGAATTTCTCCAATTTTTATCAGAATTCAAACGTTTGCGTAAAAATCCCATATTCCAAAAATTTTGAAAAAATAAAAGAAAGAACGACTAGATGTTCCAGTCGTTACAGTTCATTCAATAAATACTCAAATAATTCTAAATTACCATCTTCTTCATTGACCAGAAACTCTGGGTGCCACTGCAAACCGATAATGCGGTGCTCGTCGATAGACTCAATCGCTTCGATGGTCTGGTCTCTTGGATCAATAGCAGTTACACGGAAATTAGGTGCCAAATCTTTGATACTCTGACGATGTACGGAGTTGACCTGACTTTCTTTTCCAAATAGCTTAGCCACCACGCTTCCTTCCACTGTCTCAATAGAGTGAGATGTTCCGAAAGGCAGTCCTTGCCAGTGACCTTCGATTTCTTGATTGAGGGTTCCACCAAAGGCAACATTGACAAGTTGAACACCGCGACAGATTGCCATAATTGGTTTATTCTGACGAAGCGCTTCTTTCAAGAGGGCCAGTTCAAACTCATCACGTACTAGATTGTAATCATCGCTCTCGATGGTCTTTTTCTCTCCATAAAACTGAGGGTGGACATTTTGGCCTCCTGTCAAAATGAGTTTGTCAATCATTTCCACATAATCGCGTACAACTGACTCATCACCAACAGGAATGACTAAAGGGAGACCACCGACTTGACGAATGCTCTCTGCGAATCTACAAGATACAGATGAATGAATGTTTTTGCCTTCTGCGTCTACGGGACATAGATTTGCAGCAACTCCTACAACCGTTCTAGCCATGATGCCTCTCCTTTCGAATGTTAACGATAGTCCTATCATAGCACTCAAAATGACTTTCGTCTAATATGTTTTTTTTAAGGCTGTGATAAATATTTTCTATGGACAAGAAAAAGCTGCCCGCATAGGACAACTTTTTTCTTATTCAAAGACAAATTGATTGTAATAGAGTTCTGAGTAGAATCCACCTAGTTTTAAGAGTTCATGGTGGCTACCGCGTTCAATGACTTCTCCATCTTTAAGGACAATAATCTGGTCTGCATTGAGGATGGTTTTCAAGCGGTGGGCAATGACAAAACTAGTTCTGCCTGCTACAACCGCCTCCATGGCATGCTGAATCTTACTTTCTGTCACCGTATCTACGTTTGAAGTTGCTTCATCTAGAATGAGAACTTCTGGATCTGTCATCAGGGTTCGAGCGATAGAAATCAATTGTTTCTGTCCTGTTGAGAAGAGGCTCTGGTCATCATCGATAAGGGTATCGTATTTGTCAGGTAAGCTTTCGATGTAGTCGTGGATATGGGTTGCCTTGGCTGCTGCCTCAACCATTTCTTGACTAGCATCTGGCACACCGAAACGGATATTGTCTCGAATCGTTCCGCTAAACAAGACCGAATCCTGCAAAACAATTCCCACCTTACTTCTGAGACTATCTAAATCATAGTCACGAATATCTTTCCCATCAAAATAAATGCTACCAGCATCAACATCATAAAAGCGATTGATAAGGTTCATAATGGTGGTTTTTCCTGAACCCGTTGGCCCAACAACTGCAGTCATCTGGCCTTTAGGAGCAGAAATGCTGACATCTTTCAAAATAGGTTTATCAGGCAAGTATGAAAAATCAATGTGACTGATTTCAACACCTTCTTGCAACTGAGTGAAGATTGGAGCCTTTTCAGGTCGGATTTCTTCCTCTGCGTCAAACATTTCCTGAATCCGTTCAGCCCCAGTAAAGGCTAACTGAAGGTTTCCCCAACTAGCTGCAACTTGGATAATAGGCTGGTAGTACTGCTGTGAAAATTGGGCAAACATAACAATCAAACCTAGGGCTGTACTTGTTTCAATAGACTTATCATTCAAAAGTACAGCTGAACCCGCAAAGATGACGATGGCTGTGTTAACCAAACTCATCCCATTCATGACAGGGAAAAGAATTCCTGAGAACATTCTTCCTTTAAAGGTTGCCTTGCGCACACGCTCATTTTGTTCAAGAAATCCTGCCATCATATCCTCTTGAATTCCTTGCACAATGACAGCTTTTTGGCCTGAGATACTCTCATCCATATAGGCGTTGAGTTTCCCTACCTCTTTTTGCTGGAGATTGGTGTATTTGCGTGCCATTTTCACGATGAAAATCAGCATGAGGAAGGCTACTGGTGTGCTGGAAATGGTGATGAGGGCCAGCGTCACATTTCTCGAAAACATGACAAGAATCAGACCAATGTATAAAACAATATTGCTCATGACCTGAATCAAGCTCTCGTTAAAGGCTTGGAGGATATTATCCAAATCACTGGTAAAACGAGACAGGATATCTCCATCTTGTCGGCGGTCAAAGAATGAAACCGTCAATCGCGCAAGCTTCCCAAAAAGGCCTTTGCGCATCTCGTTGGTCGATTCTGCAATCACGCGCGTCATAAGACACATGTATATGACCTGTCTCTTATACACATCTGACGCTGCC
>NZ_DXLC01000258.1:0-17463 GCF_019414905.1 Streptococcus sp.
TGGGCTCGGAGATGTGTATAAGAGACAGGTTCTAAATGAATCCGACGATAACCATAATTTCCCTTGTGTTCGATAAAAATGGATTGAATTTCATCTTTAAGCTCTTGGTCCTTATCTGGTTTGTCTAGCTGTTTCAAGTGATAGTAGTAGGTCGAACGAGCTAGCTAGTTTAATGGCTTTTAGAAGAATATCTAACGAAAACTCAGTCATTAATTCTTGAACAATTTCTGTCTTTCTTCTTTCTCTTTTTCCTCCTTCAATCGGAGTTCTCTTAACTTTTTTAGGATAGCATTCTCCGCTCTCAGGTACTCATTTTCTGCTTGAAGACGTTCTAATTCTGTCATATCTTCAGGTCTCGTTTTTGGCTTACGTCCCATTTTAGGTACTCTCCCTCTTGTTTTCTCAACAATAGTATACCCGTTTTTCTTGTATTGTGCTAGCCAATTAAGAAGTATCGTACGACTTGGGAGGCCGTATTCAAGAGAAACTCTATCTTTAGTCCAGCCTTCATGTAAGACTTTATGAATCATTTCTTGTTTTAAATCAGGAGAATAGTAACGATTTTTTCCTTTTTTGACGAACTCTATTCCGTAACGATCAATCAATTTAATCATATACCTAAGATTAGAATTATTTATCTCAAATTTATTTGAAAGTTTCTCTAAGCTATATCCTTGTTTTCTAAGTTCATAGATCTGAACTTTATCATCATAAGTTAATTTCATAATAAAAACACCCCAAAAGTTAGATTTTTTCTGTCTAACTTTTGGGGTGCAGTTCAGAACAACCTTGATATTATGCGTTTTATTGTTGAAAGATTTACTTCATTTTTCCTGAATCGAGTTTCTCCTAGCCTCTGCTACTTCTACTTCACAGGTATCTCCTTAATCACACGCGCAGGATTGCCAGCTAGGACAACATTGTCTCCGAAAGATTTGGTGATCACAGCCCCAGCTCCTGCAACAACGTTATCTCCCAGTATCACTCCAGGAAGGACAATGACACCTCCTCCAGCCCAGAAATTGTCTCCAATGGTGATGGGCTTGCCATATTCCACACCTGAATTACGTTCATGCGGATCCAATGGATGGAGTGGGGTTAAAAACTGACAATTAGGACCAATCATGGCATTGTCACCGATACGAATCGGACAAACATCCAGCATGGTCAAGTTCCAATTGGAGTAGAAATTTTCCCCTAGATGGATATTGACTCCATAATCGACTACCAGTCGTGGATTGACATAGAGATTCTGCCCAGTTGACCCAAACCAAGTCTTGATAATCTCCGCTCCCTTCAAGGGGTCTTCTTCCTTGTTAAAGGCAGCCTGTTTTTGGCGAGAAGCCTGAGCCAAGGCTCTCAGTTCTGGGTCCGATGGACGGTAAAAATCTCCTGCAATCATTTTCTGGTATTCACTGGTCATCTTATCACCTCACACTTACTTTGACGCCATCATATCAAAAAGGCTTTGAAAGGTCAAGAATAAGCTGGTCGAGGACTTCTTTCCAGTCTCTCAAAACAACTTGCTTGACAAAAGCTTGACTTCATGGTTTAATATACCCCATAAGGGTATATTTGGAGGTGCCTATGTTTCACTTATTTACAAAAATTGACAGTATTTCTACCAGCGAGTTAGAAGCTAAACTCAAGGAACCAATTCAGCTACTGGATGTTCGGACGCCGATGGAATTTCGTAGAGGTCATATCAAAAATGCCAAAAATGTTCCTCTGACCGAAATTGGTTCCTACACATCAACAACAAAAGAAACACTTTATGTCATTTGTCATTCTGGTGTGCGTAGTAAGATGGCTGCTAAAAAGCTAAAGAAAAAAGGCTACGATGTCATCAATGTCCGAGGCGGTATGAGCGCTTGGACAGGAAAAATCATCTAGAAGCATAAAGGAGAAAATCAATGAAAATTATCATTGTCGGGGGAGTTGCAGGCGGAATGTCAGCAGCAACCCGTCTCAGACGTCTCATGGAAGACGCTGAAATCACTATTTTTGAGAAAGGTCCCTTTGTTTCCTTTGCAAACTGCGGGCTTCCTTACTATGTTTCAGGAGAAATTGCAAACCGTGATAGTTTATTGGTCCAAACTCCTGAAAATCTCAAGGCACGCTTTAATCTAGATGTGCGACCATTTCACGAGGTCATCCAGATTTCGCCAGAAGAACACACTGTGACGGTACGACACGATGGACAAGAATTTACAGAAAACTACGACAAGTTGATTCTCTCCCCAGGAGCTAAACCATTTGTTCCTGCCATTGAGTGTTTGGCAGAAACTAAGAATACCTACACGCTTCGCAACGTTCCCGATCTCGATGAAATTATGGCAGCCTTGGACAATCATCCAAAAGAAGCTGTCGTTATCGGTGCAGGCTTTATCGGACTTGAAATGGCTGAAAACCTAGCGAAACGTGGATTGCAAGTTACTATCGTGGAGAAAGCACCCCATGTCTTGCCGCCATTAGATCAGGAAATGGCAGCCTTTGTCCAAGCAGAATTGGTCAAAAATAGCGTTCGCGTCATCACTTCTCAGTCTGCGGTTCGATTTGAAGACCAAGGAAATATCATCGTTCTAGAAAATGGTCAAAAGATTGCTTCTGACCTCACCATTCTTTCTGTCGGTGTTGAACCTGAAAACAGACTGGCCAAAACTGCGGGGATTGAACTGGGACTTAGAGGTGGGATTCTGGTCAATGAACATTATGAAACCAGTCAAAAAGATATTTTTGCAGTTGGGGATGCCATCGTCGTCAAGCAAGAGATTACAGGCCAAGATGCTCTCATCTCTCTCGCTTCTCCTGCCAATCGTCAGGGACGCCAAGTGGCAGACGTCATCGCAGGACTAGAACGTACAAACAAGGGAAGTATCGGCACTGCTATCGTTCGTGCCTTTAATATGACAGCTGCTTCGACTGGTCTCAGCGAGCGTATCCTTAGCATGAATCAACTTCCTTACAAAGTCCTTCATATCAGTGGGAAAGACCACGCTGGTTATTATCCAGGCGCTACTGATATGACCTTGAAGCTCCTCTTTGACCCAACCACTGGAAAAATCTACGGTGCCCAAGGAGTTGGGAAGAAAGGTGTTGACAAGCGAATCGATATCCTAGCAACTGCTATCAAGGGAAATCTCACCGTCTTTGACTTGCCAGAATTGGAGTTCACCTATGCGCCACCATTTGGCTCTGCCAAGGATCCCGTCAATATGCTGGGCTACGCAGCCTTGAATCTTATCGAAGGTCTCAGCGACAATGTTCAATGGTACCAGCTCGAAGACGAACTGGCTAAGGGTAAGAAATTTCTAGATGTACGGACAAGTGGCGAATTCCAAAGTGGTAGACTCAAAGTCGACACCATCCACATTCCCCTAAACGAACTACGGGAACGCTTGGACGAACTGGACAAGAACCAAGCCTACATCGTTAGCTGTCACAGTGGTTTGCGCAGCTATATCGCAGAGCGTATCCTCAAACAAGCAGGATTTACCGTCCAAAACCTTGACGGCGCTTATTCACTATACAAAATGGCTAAGCCAGAAGGAGTAGAATATGGAAACTAATATCAGCATGGCTGACTTTTATGAAAAATATCAAAATGAAAATTTAGAGCTTATCGATGTCCGTGAAGCACATGAATTCCAAGCAGGACATGCACCAGGTGCCAAAAATCTTCCATTAAGTACCTTAGAGCAAGGCTATAAAGAACTCAAACCTAACCATGAATACCATGTCATCTGTCAAGGTGGAGTGCGTTCTGCCTCTGCCTGTCAATTTCTCAGCGCCCAAGTCCTCACCGTTACCAATGTAGAAGGTGGTATGAATGCTTGGCCTGGGCAAGTAGAATAATCAAAAGGAGCTGGGCAAAAACTCAATTTCAGGAGAAAGTGAAGTAAATCTCCCCACAATAAAACGCATAGTATCAAGGCTTTCAACACCTGATAGTATGCGTTCTTTTATTTTAAAGACTTTTTCCAGCCTCTCTTGATTCACATTAAACTATTCTATTAGCAGAGATCTTTGCAACTCTCATCTCTTTATTTCCGTTTAATCAAGTATCGGATAGCCTTTTCTAGGCGTTCCTTTTGAGCTTCAGGATCGTCTAACGGCTGATTAATACATTCAGTAAGGTTTTCGGTAATTATCATCTCAATCACGCGCTCCACACTAGATTTCACGGCTGTCAGTTGCGTCACAATATCAGCACAGTCACGATCTTCTTCAATCATCTTTTGAATCCCACGCAACTGGCCCTCTGAACGTTTCAGACGAGTGATATACTTTGAATTTGTCATCTCTTTTTCCTTGCTCGATTTTTCTTCATTATATCTCTAATCAGCTTCTTTGTCAAAATTCTCGCCCATCCGTCTCACGCAGTTCTGTTACCACAGACTTTTCAAAAGGTAAACTAGCCATGCTGATAACTTGATAGAAATTCCTAGTTTTATCTATCTAAGCGAATACGGGTCACGATTCCGTCTGGGTCTGTGATTTCCAGCTGGCTAGATGTCAGCCACTTAATTGACGCATCAACTTCTTGTGCCTGCTGCGCAATCGCTAACAGTTCTTCCTTACTTGCAACTTCGATGACATAGTAGGCCAAACCTGGCAAGCCTTGCTTACGCGGAGCCAGATCTTTTCCTCCCCATTCGTTGACTGCCAAATGATGATGGTAGTCCCCAGCTGCAATCCAACTAGCGCTAGGCACACTAAATTTATCCTCTACTCCTAACACTTTTTGATAAAACTGGCTGGACTTTCGACTATCCTTGACAGACAAATGGATATGCCCCATTCTCGTACCTTCTGCCAAAATAAAGGGCTCTACTCTTTCCCCCAACTCATAAATGTCCTGCGCCGCAAGAGCCTCCGTCACTCCGATAATGCGTCCATCTTCTCGAATATCCCATGTGGAAACGGGCTTATCTCTATAGAGCTCAATGCCATTTCCCTCCAAATCCTCCAAATAAAGGGCCTCACTGTAACCATGATCTGCACCGCCGACAAGAGGAATCTGTAAGTCTGTCAGGTGTTTCAAAACATCAGCCAAAGCCTTACGTGTCGGCAAAAGAATAGCCAGATGGTAAAGACCATAATGTTCTCTCACTTCACCGCTCTCTTGTGCTTGAATCAAGTGTACCAAGCCTTTTCCACCAAGGCCTAGAATGACCTCTGTCTCAGTCTGAGATAAGATTTCTAAACCAATAACTTGCTGATAAAAGGCAGTTTGACTTGCCAAATCCTTTACATTTAAAACTGCCTCTGCCAAATAAATGTGGCTCCTGTATTCATAGGTCATAAATGGTCCTCTTTTTTGTTGTAATTGTTATTATTACAACTATTATATCATTCCCATCAAGAAAGTCAAGTCAGACAACTTGAAACCTCTATTCTAACAAGAAAGAGGCCAATGTTCTCCATCAACCTCTTTCTTATCGTTCATTCTTTTTGCTAAGTACGATAAATACTTTACCTATGACTTACTATCTTCAGCCTAGTTTACCCATTCACCATTGCCATTTACTTTATAACCGTCAGGTGTCGTTGTGCTGACTGCCAAAGCTCCTGAACCATATGCATAGTACCAGTACTTGCCTACTTTAAACCAACCTGTCTTCATGACACCTGATTGATCAAGATAATACCAAGTACCATTTTCCTTATACCAGCCTGTCTTCATAGCTCCTGAGCCATCAAAGTAGAACCATCTACTACCATCTGTTCCCCAGCCTGTAAACATCGCGCCTGAACTATCAAGGAAATACCATGTTCCATCAACTTCTACAAATCCAGTCTGCATGACACCTAAATCATTCAAGTAGTACCATTTGCCACCCGTTTTCACCCAGCCTGTCTTCACATCACCAGACTCGTAAAAATACCATTTACCATTAGATTGTACCCAGCCAGACTGACTAGATGTAGATGTTCTAAAATCTTTCAACGATTTTTCTACAACTGTAGCTTTACTTTTAACGGTTGAAAGGTTTGAGGCAGTCACTTCTGTATACTGAATAGCAGAACCATATCCACCAGCCAATTCCTCTGAAGAAGCATCATCACCTAAAGCTAAAGAAATCGTCGCTACTTGCTGAGAGCTAGCTGCGTTTTTAAAGGCTGCGAGACCCACATAGGTAAATTTAGAATTGATCAAAACCTCATAATAACCTGTAAATTCTTTAGAGGTTCCACCCTTCTTTTTCGCTACATAATTCGCCTTCTCAGCATGCCAGTTTTCAATTGCTTTTAGAAAACCTTCATAGTTCACATCTAAAGCTTCTCCTCTTATACTATTACTAGATGGAAAAGCAGTCCAGATTTCTTTTGTAGAAAGACGCTCAGGTTTTAAAGCTACTGACACCTCAGTAGCTCGTACAAAGGCAGTTTTCTCAAGATCAGTAGACCATTTAATAGGGACATACTTATCTACCAAACCTTCATCAGCTGCTTCCTTACGAATCTTATTAATCGCGTCCAAAATAGATTGTTTATTTGGAGTTAAAAATTCTCCCTTGATTCCAACCAAAACGTTGCCACTAGAAGGTTTTAGCACCTCTGAGGTCAATACATTTTCATTTTTACCATTGATAGATTGTGTTGCCACCAGTCTGTCATTCGCAAAAACATCAGTTGTCAAAACTGCTCCTGCCAAGGTCAAAGCCAAGGCGCTAGCAAATACAATTTTCTTCATCTTTTTCTCCTTTTATCCTCTAGATAGGACAGGTATTTTCACTATTAAATTATATCATATTTCCCTACTCTTTGCCCGTTTCTACCAATGTCATGAGGCAAATGCTATTTCCTCCGAAAAGTAGAAGCTTCATCCTTTATTTCACAACAAGCTCATAACGTGTCTTACTGGTGAAGGTTTGACCGGCTTTGAGGACAACTTGGTCTTTGAGATCACTGTGAATGGCATCTGGTAAAGCTTGCGCTTCAAGGGCAATCCCATTGTGCTGTAGCATTGGCTGACCTCCTATGATAACACTCTCATCCACAAAGTTTGCTGTGTAGACTACAAAACAAGGAGCCTCTGTCTTGAAAAGTAGGAAACGACCTGAGTTTTGGTCATAAAGGAAACCAGCATTGTCATGACCTGCAGGAAGGGCAAAGGGGTGGTCCAAACCAGATACCAGTTGGATTTGCTCATCGTCCTCTGCAAAGATATCCTTCAACAAGGCACCATTGTAGATGTGTTTGACCACATCACGATTGGCATCTGAAGTTTTGGCAGGAACACCATCTGGAGCGATTGGGTAAATGCCCTCTGTGTTTAGTTGGAAGACATGACGGTCAATCGTCTGCGTGAAATCACCAGACAAGTTGAAATAGCTGTGATTGGTTGGATTGACCAGCGTATCCTGATCTGTTGTTACCTTGTAGCTGATTTCATAGGCACCAGTTTCTTCCAAATAGTAGCTAATCCAAATCTTAAGATTCCCAGGAAATCCTCCTGTCCCGTCTGTACGCTCTGTGTAGAGGGTCAAGCCATGGTCGCTCACTTCAACTAGTTCAAACAAGCTGGAATCCCAACCAGTTGAACCACTGTGGTTACAATTGCTAGCATTGTTGACTTCAAGGTCATAGGTCTTGCTATTTAATTCAAAGGTCGCACCTGCAATACGTCCCGCCACAGGACCTACGCTAGCTCCATGCTTGGGACTATTGCCTACATAGCTATCAAAATCATCAAATCCCAAGATAACATTGGCAAAATTTCCAGCCTTGTCAGGCGTGGCATAACGCAAGATAGTCGCACCATAAGTCATGACTTCAAGCTGGTAGCCACCGTCCGTCTCAAAACGATATGCCAAGACATCCTTACCCTCAACATTTCCAAATACACGCTCTGTGTATGCTTTCATTCTGTTCTCCTTTTACTATTTCTCTCAAGCAAACAAACCATAGAAAGCCTACTGACAATCTATGGTTTATCTGATAGTTTACAAATTCTCTTGTCAAGAATTCATAAACATTTCCTTACTTTTGATATTCGTGGATGATAACACCTTGTACCACACGGTTTACGGTACCTGTAGGAGACGGTGTATCAGGTTTATTTTCTACCTTGAGTGAAGTCAATAGGGCAAAGAGTTGGGCATAAACGATGTAAGGGAAGACACGGTAAATATCATTCAATACACCGCCACAACCAAGGGCCACTTCTTTGACATTTTCAAGGCCAAAGGTTTGATCACTCAAAAGCACAACACGACGAGCAATCTGATCACCAGCAACTTCACGAACCAAGTCCAAGTCGTACTTACGAGTGTAGTCTGTCGTTGTACCAAAGACCAAAACAACTGTATCTTCGTTGATCAGTGATTTTGGACCGTGACGGAAGCCAACTGGGCTTTCATACATGGTCGCAACTTGACCAGCTGTTAATTCCAAAATCTTGAGCTGAGCTTCATGAGCAAGTCCAAAGAATGGACCAGCGCCTAGATAGATGACGCGGTTAAAATCTAGGTCAACAAGCTCTTTGACATCTTCTGCATTGTCTAAAACTTTACGGGAAAGACTAGATACAACTTCAAAACGTTCAGCTTTCAAAGCAAATTCTGTAGGATCAAAGACCAAGAGAGCTGTTAACATCATAGACGTAAAGCTAGAAGTCATGGCAAATCCAGCGTCATTAGAAGCAGCTGGTTGCAAGAGCAAGAGATTGCAGTCATCTCCATGAGCTTGAAGAGCCAATTTACCATCTGCTGCACAAGTAATCGTCACTTGATAAAGCTCATTCACCAAGGCCTTGGCCAAATCAACAGTCGCCACACTTTCAGGCGAGTTCCCACTACGAGCAAAAGATACAAGGACAGTCGCAACATCTTTTTTCAAATAGGTTTCTGGATTGGCAACAATATCTGTGGTCGCAATGGCATTGAAATTCCATTTGCGTTCGTCATAGACTTCCTTAAAGTAAGGTACCAAGGTATCTCCCACATAAGCAGAAGTCCCCGCACCTGTCAAGATAACCTTGATATAGTCATGTTTATCAGCAATCCCTTGTAGGAAGGCTACAATTTCTTCACGCTTTGCTTGATAAGATTCAAAAGCTTCTTTCCATACATCTGGTTGTTGGTAGATTTCACGTGTAGTGATTTCTGCACCCAATTCGATCAAGTCTTCTTTTGTATAATGTAACATTGAGTTCCTCTTTTTCTATTAAATATGGGAATGGGAGTAAGCCCCATTCCCATGTATATTCTATATAAAATGCTCTAACGATTTTCACGTTGTCACATCTTATTCATCTTCGTCATCATCGAAGCCCGCTAACAGGTCATTAACTTTCACAATACTTTCTGCAGCACGGCTCTTATAGTCCGCATCTGCACCTGTAAGGCTCGCATTGATAAATTCAATCACCATTGGCAGATTCATCCCTGCGTAGAGTTCAATGTCGCGACCTTCCATAATCAAACGACTGACCACGTTACATGGTGTTCCACCGAGAAGATCCGCAAAGACTAGGAAATCATCCAATCCTTCAATAGCAGCTTCAAATTTTGCAGTAAATTCTTCTGGGCCATCTTCTGGAAGAAGAGCTACTGTATGAATATTGTCTTGTGGACCCATAATCATTTCAGTGCTGCCTTTAAGCTCCTCACAGAAGCGACCATGGCTGACCAAAATTAATGATTTTACCATAAAACTTATTTAGGTCCCATTCCAAATGCAAAGTGACCAAGGGCAGAAAGACCTACTGCAAGAACGATAATGATACCGATAGCTTTAGTAGAGGTCATACCTTTCTTACCAAGCAACCAGAAGATAAAGGCAGTAAAGATTGCTGGAAGCAAACGTGGGAAGATTGAGTTCAAGATGTCTTGGAAGTCAATCATCTTTTCACCGATTGGCAATTTATAAGAAATTTCAAAGTTGATCATTGTGGCTACAAGAGCACCCATCATGAAGACACCAAGTACAGATGCAGCGTCAATCAAAGCTGTCAATGTACTTTGCATGTTGTTGATAAGGTTAACCCCTTCTTTGTAGGCAAATTCTAACTGTTTCCAACGGAAGATGTCATACACTACTGCAACTGCAATCCAAAGGAAGATACCCCAAGGTTGGCCAGCGATAGCCATAGTTGCTGCGATAGATCCCATGATAGCAGGTACAAGCGAACCAAAGATTGTATCTCCAAGAGGAGCAAATGGCCCCATCAAGCCTGTCTTGATACCGTTAACGGCATCTTTTGAACCTACACCATCTTTTTCTTCCATGGCAAGGTCAAAACCAGCGATAATGGTATGGAAGAATGGTGAAGTATTGAAGAATTGAGTATGAACTTTCATCATTTCTTTCAATTCAGGAGTTCCATCCCCATACATTTTACGCAATTGAGGCAAGATCATGTACAGGTAACCAGAAGCTTGCATACGTTCGTAGTTCCAACCTAATTGGAAAGTAAACAAGCTACGTTTATTGATTTGATTAAAATCTTCTTTTGTAAGTTTGTAATTAGAATTCGTCATCTTCGATTTCCCCACTTTCTGATGGTGTAGAAGGTGCTGCTACAGCTACTTTTTGGCTATTTTTGAAGTGAAGCACTGCAAGGAAGATACCTACGATAGAAATACCAATCATAGACAATCCTTTGAAGTTGTTCACGAAACCAATTTTTTCAGCAACATCTTTCGGTAGAGTGCCTACGATACCAGCAACAGCGCCACCAAGACCTGTTACATATGAGTAAAGAACAGTCAACATAGCTGTCAAACCGAATCCCATAGCAAGGTAGTGAAGGTTACGTTTAACTGGAAGGTAACGAAGCAAGATTGCAAATCCAAGACCTGGAAGCATACGTCCTGCGAGAGTCAAACCATCTGCAACCCATTGGTATTTTGTAACGAAGTCTACTACGTGTTGTACAAATTCACCACCAAAAGCAAGGGCAAAGAAGACTGGAAGGGCACGAGATAAAGCCCAAGGAATCGCACCAAGTAGGTAGTTGCGTTCAATACCTTTATAGTCAAAGCGTTCGATTGCAGCATCCACACGGTGAGCGAAGAAAGTAGTTGTCATACGTCCAAGAACGTCGAAGTAAGTCAAGAGAGCTGCTACTGGCACAGCGATTGTTGTAATCGCAAGTGCTGTATCAATTCCTTGTGAAACAGAGAAGGCTGTCGCAAGAACCGCACCAGAAGTTGCGTCGATACGAGAAGCACCACCGAAGGTACCAACCCCAAGAACGAACAGTTGCAAGTTACCACCGATAAGCAGACCAGTAGTCACATCTCCCATGATTAAACCAGTAATGAAACCAGCAAATACAGGGGAACCTGCAGATGAAACGATCGTCAACTCATCACAGATTTGATAAGCTGAGTACAAAGTGAGAAGTAAAATTTGCCACCATTGTATCATAACAATGACCTCCTAAAAATTTTTTCCTATTTTAATAAGCTCAAAAAGTCTGAAACTGGATCATTTGGAACCATTTGAGCAGTAAGTTTAACACCTTTTTCTGCCAGTTTGTGGAAATCTTCCACATCCTTGTCCACTACGTTGATAGAACGTGTGATGGCGCGAGTTTCTGGTGTTTGAGACATATTCCCAACATTAAGGGTTTCAAGTGGTACACCTGCTTCTACCAAACCAAGGAAACGGTCTGGTTTACGAGCAACGATAAAGAGACGTTGGCTATCGTATTTACCAGCAAGAATATTGGCTGCCGCTTTTTCAATTGGCAAAATACTTAATTTCACACCTGGTGGTGTCGCAAGTTTCAAACCACTCTTTTCAACATCGTTGTTGACAACTTCGTCGTCTACAACCATAATACGTGAAACATTTAGTTTTCCAGCCCAAAGATTGGCTACTTGTCCGTGGATCAAACGTCCATCGATACGGCATCCTACAATTGTCATAAGTTTTCCCCCTTTATGTGTTTTAGTGTAGGTTTTCGAGTTAAATGAATCTCTTCTTTATATTGGCCCTCTGTTTCAAAGATGATGATGCGGTTATCACCTTCCTTGAGATAGCTATGAGGGATATAAAGCGAGAGGGTCGGGCCGACGTTCCAAAAACGTCCTAGATTCTGCCCATTGACAAAGGCAACTCCCTTACCAAACTCAGATAAGTCTAGGTAAGTATCTTTTGGCTCTTGGACTGTAAAGTCATAAGCGTAAAAGGCTGGTTGCCCTTCTGTCCATCCTTTTGAAAAATCAATTTTCTCAGGATTGTCTAGTGGGAGTGGATAGTGTTTCCAGTTTAGTAAGAAGTGCAAATCCTTACAAACCCCTGTCCGAATTCCCTTACGTTGCGTATCCGCTAAGAACTTGTGTCCATAGTTGACACGTCCCATATTTTCAATCAGGATATCAAATCGAGATAACGCTTTCTTTTCTCCTTGATAAAAGATATCTTCTCCAATTTCAGTTTGGTATTGGGTTGTAACCCACTTACCATCTACGAACAACTGTGCTCTATCTCGACCATCAATGATACGAAGTCTTTCTTCTTCTGCATCCCAGTTTGTTTCTGTTCGATAAAGTAGGTAGCCATAACTTTGTCCCAACTCCTCCATCTTTTTAGGATAGAGACTTTCTACAGGACTGGACAAGCTATCTAAGTTTTCAAACAAGGAAACTTTTTCAACCAGTGGAATAGCATCCAACTCCATACTCTCTTTGTAGAGTGGTTCCAACTGGGGATACTCTGGGAAATGTGTTGCCATCATCTTCTTGACTGCCAAATATTTAGCAGTTGGATTTCCTTCTTCATCCAGAAGGGCATCGTAATCATAAGATGTAACTTGTGGCAGGTCCAAAGTCCCTCGAGCTGAGCAACCATTCATGAAACCAAAGTTTGTACCACCATGGAACATGTAGAGATTGATAGAGCCTTGTTCCAAAACCTCTCGAACTGCATCTGCCAACTCTTTCGGATCCCGTGTGATAATCGGCTCTTTCCAACGATTGAACCAGCCATCCCAGAACTCCATACACATGAGTGGCCATTTCTTACCATGCTCATCAAAGAATTCCTGCATCTGTGAAAAGTTGTACGGAGCTTTAGAACCAAAGTTTCCTGTTACAAAGAGGTCATCTTCGATTAAGGTTCCAGCTTTCAGAGTAGCTCTCCATGGACCATCTGAGGTAAAGAGAGGACAGGTTACGCCACGCTCTTCCATCAACTGTCGAATTGCTCTCAGATAAGCCTTATCTTCTCCATAAGAACCATACTCATTTTCAACCTGCATCATGAGGATATTGCCACCCTTGTCCAACAAATGTGGAACCAACCGTGCCAAGAGCTGGTCATAGTAGTGACCGACAGCCTCAATATAGGCTGGGTCTGAGGAACGAATCCTCATATCTTTGGTTAAGAGCCAAGCTGGTAAGCCACCGAATTCCCACTCCGCACAGATGAAGGGCGACGGACGAACGATAGCGTAGAGACCCAAATCTTGTGCCGTTTGGAGAAATCGCTCCAAATCCAGAGCTCCTTCAAAGTGAAACTCACCCTCACGAGGCTCGTGTAAATTCCAGGCCACATAAGTCTCTACTGTATTAAAACCAAGAGCCTTCAAGTTATAGAGCGAATGATACCAATCTTCTGGAGGAACCCTAAAATAATGAATGGCGCCAGATAAAATCTTAAATGATTTTCCATCGAGATAAAAATCATCCCGTATCTCAAATCGTGTCATATTCTTACCTTCTGACAACTAAAGTTTACGCTTTCATTTGTTGATATAGTAAATATAACTCAATATCTTACATTTGTCAATAGGTTTTCACGATTTTTTTCATTTTTTACTAATTTTTACAAAAAAAACTTATAAAACCTTACTATCTCAAGAAATAATATCATCTTAATTGACATGTATAAAGATGTAAAAAATTCTATTTATTCCTATGTAAATTAACCTTATAGCCTATTATTCTAATTTTTTTATTCAAAAGGCTACTATTCTTTCCAGTTTTATGGTAAAATCTTTAACGGAGAAGGAAAATCGAGGTGAAAATATGGCAATTCCAAAGTATCAATATATTAAAGATGAGTTAAAGAACAAAATCATTTCTGGTCAATTTGCCAGTGGAGATAAATTCTACACTGAAGCTGAATTGATTGCAATGTATGATGTTAGTTCTATCACAGTTGTTCGCGCTTTAAACGACCTTGCCAAGGATGGCTATATTGTCCGTCAACAAGGAAAGGGTACATTCGTTTCACGCGCACGCAAACACAAACTCGTAGAGTTTTCAGATGTAGAAGTTTTTGAAACTAAAGATGATAAAGTTACCGTCCTTTCTATTGAGCGTGGAAATAAACTAAGCTACTTAGAAAAACTTGGACTTCGCGGAGATCAGTTCTACTACAAGATTGAACGCGTTCGCGAAACGGGTGGTGTTGTGTACATCTACCATACATCTTACATTCCAGAACAATACATCAACGCAAATTATCCAAATCTTGAATATTATAGCTCTATCTATAACCGTTTCAAATTGGATTACCACATTCACATGAATGATGAACATTTTGAAGAAATCAATGAAATAGCATTTCCAACTCCAGAACATGCGGCTTCGGTCCTCGGAGTCGATGAACAATTCCCAACCGTTTTACAAACCAAGACTACTAAACTAGAGTCTACTGGTCAAGTTCTCGCTTACAGCGAAACATATAAACGAGCGGATTACTACAAAATCAAAGTCATTTCATGTGACCGTGATCACTAAGAAGAAAGCCTGAGCCTAATCGCTTGGGCTTTTTCTATGCTTATTATATCCCATCAAAACTGTATTTTCTATATGTCAATGAAGATCGATTAAATTTGTTTAAATTTTACTAAAATATTGGGAATCTTTTTAGCAAAAAAGCTTTAATAAACAAGAAAAACCGAAGTTCTTCTACTCCAGTAAATAGAGTAATAGAACTTCGATTTTATTTTAATTATCCTAAACCAAGACGTTCAAAGATATCATCCACTCGTTTAGTGTAATAAACTGGGTTAAAGATTTCATCGATTTCCTCTTGTGTCAAACGTGATGTCACTTCTGGATCTGCTTCTAGAAGTGGTTTAAAGTCTACTTGATTGTCCCAAGAGTAAGCCGTTTTCGGTTGAACAAGGTCGTAAGCTTGCTCACGGGTCATACCTTTCTCAATCAAGGTCAACATGGCACGTTGGCTAAAGATAAGACCAAACGTAGAGTTCATGTTACGGATCATGTTTTCTGGGAAGACTGTCAAGTTCTTAACGATGTTTCCGAAACGGTTGAGCATATAGTCAATCAAAATAGTCGTATCTGGTGTGATGATACGCTCAGCTGATGAGTGAGAGATATCACGCTCATGCCAGAGAGCGACATTCTCATAGGCTGTAATCATGTGACCACGAATAACGCGTGCCAAACCTGTCATGTTTTCAGAACCGATAGGGTTGCGTTTGTGAGGCATTGCAGATGAACCTTTTTGCCCCTTAGCAAAGAACTCTTCTACTTCACGTTGTTCAGATTTTTGCAGACCACGAATCTCAGTCGCCATACGTTCGATGGAAGTCGCGATACTAGCAAGAACCGCAAAGTACTCAGCGTGAAGATCACGAGGAAGAACTTGTGTAGAAATTTCTTGAGCACGGATACCCAGCTTGTCGCAGACATACTCCTCTACAAATGGTGGGATATTGGCAAAGTTCCCAACTGCTCCAGAGATTTTACCAGCTTCTACTCCGGCAGCCGCATGCTCAAAACGCTCGATATTACGCTTCATTTCGCTATACCAAGTCGCCAATTTCAAACCAAAGGTTGTAGGCTCAGCATGCACACCGTGGGTACGACCCATCATGATGGTAAACTTGTGCTCCTTAGCCTTATCAGCGATGATGTTGGTGAAATTTTCAAGGTCACGACGAATGATGTCGTTGGCCTGCTTATAAAGGTAACCGTAGGCCGTATCCACCACGTCGGTAGACGTCAAACCATAGTGGACCCACTTACGCTCTTCGCCAAGCGTCTCAGAAACCGCACGCGTGAAAGCCACCACATCGTGGCGCGTCTCCTGCTCAATCTCCAAAATACGGTCGATGTCAAAGTCCGCTTTTTCACGAATCAAAGCCACATCTTCCTTAGGGATTTCCCCCAACTCAGCCCATGCCTCGTCAGCCAAGATTTCCACCTCAAGCCAAGCACGGTATTTATTTTCTTCACTCCAAATGTTCGCCATCTCAGGGCGAGAGTAACGGTCGATCATGTTGTTAATTTTTCCTTTCTTTTTCTACTTTACGATGTGCAAACAAATCATAGAACATTGATTAGCCAAATTATTCAAATTCTTCTTTCCCAATCCATACAGACGGGTAATGTTCCAATGAATTAAGGTCTGTATCCAGTGGCAAGTCATAAATTGCTAAATAGTTTTCAGGGTACTGCTCAGCTAGTTCTTCATATTTAGCTTTCACCTTATCTTGGTCAGCACTAGCATACAAAACTTCTACAACTGCTCCAGTATTATCTTTTTCAACAAATGCGTTGACAATAAGTTGTATCATATAATTGATAAAGTCCGTAGCCCGTATTCAGTTTTAATGAATATAGGTGCCCTTGTTCCTTTCTTTTTTATTTTTAATTAAGTAATTGATTCAAATCTTCTAAAACATTATAATTCATACTGTTATAATTATTAATAATCAGACTACGTGAATTTTGATACTCTATCCAAAATGATTCATTTATTTTCGATAGATTACTACTTAATAACTGTGTCATTACTGATACAAGTTGATTTATATTCGAATTTTGCTCTAAGGCCGAAACTCCAAATTGTAATCTAGCGATTGCTAAACAAAACGCCCAATCATCAATTGATAACGTGAATTTTATATTATTACAATCTATTTTTGCTAAGACAAATGAAAATACTAGCAAACTCCAAATATTATTCGTGCTAATTGTCCAAGAAGTACCTTTATTTTTAAAGTCTTTGATAATATTACTAAAAGACTTATAAACAACTGAAACTACATTATCTGCATATTGAATTAATTCATCAACATGGCTTCCCTCGGAAATACGTACATCTAATGACGCAGCTGCTAACTCACTCAGTATAACTTGATCTATACTACAAATTGGATCTATAATAATAGAGCTATTCTCATAAATTCTACCCTGTTTGATTAGTTGTACTAATAGCTCTCCTAATGCAGTTAAATTTATTAAATTACTAATTTTGCGATCTTGAGTATAAGCCCCTTTATATAAAATCGAATTTGATATCTGAGAAATTGATTGCTTATCTTTAATTAATTTCTTTATTCTTGAGTTAAGAAATTCAAATTTGGAATCCTTTCGAATCAATTTACGAAATTGTCTCAATGCTGTTAGTAAAGCTTTCTCACGCTCCTTTAAATCTGATTTATCTATATTCGTAGCTTTTAAAAACAGATTTTCAATCTGCAAAAAGCCATCATATTTTAATAACGAATTTATCAATTCATAAAAA
>NZ_DXLC01000259.1:0-1984 GCF_019414905.1 Streptococcus sp.
TTATTATGATTTTTCTGAGACGGTTGGAAATATGCAGGGTTATCGTACCTTAGCCCTCAATCGTGGTGAGAAATTAGGTATCTTGAAGGTCAGTTTTGAACATGCAACAGATCGTATTCTAGCATTCTTTGCTGCTCGTTTTAAGGTAAAAAATACCTATATTGATGAAGTAGTTCAGCAATCTGTTAAGAAAAAAGTCTTGCCTGCTATCGAGCGCCGTATTCGGACAGAATTAACTGAAAAGGCAGAAGAGGGAGCTATTCAACTCTTTTCTGACAATCTGCGCAATCTGCTCTTGGTTGCTCCGCTGAAAGGGCGCGTGGTTCTTGGATTTGATCCTGCCTTTCGAACAGGTGCCAAGCTAGCTGTCGTGGATGCAACAGGAAAAATGCTGACAACTCAGGTCATTTATCCTGTCAAACCAGCATCAGCTCGTCAAATCGAAGAAGCAAAGAAAGATTTGGCAGATTTGATTGGTCAATACAGTGTAGAAATTATTGCCATCGGAAATGGTACTGCTAGTCGTGAAAGTGAAGCCTTTGTGGCGGAAGTTCTTAAAAATTTTCCTGAGGTTAGTTATGTTATCGTCAATGAAAGTGGCGCTTCTGTCTATTCTGCAAGCGAACTTGCTCGTCAGGAGTTTCCAGATTTGACAGTTGAAAAACGCTCTGCGATCTCTATCGCTCGTCGTTTGCAAGACCCCCTTGCTGAATTGGTCAAAATCGATCCAAAGTCAATTGGTGTCGGTCAGTACCAGCACGATGTCAGCCAGAAGAAATTGTCTGACAGTCTGGACTTTGTCGTGGATACGGTTGTTAACCAAGTCGGTGTCAACATCAATACAGCCAGTCCTGCTCTTCTTTCACACGTAGCTGGACTCAATAAAACCATCTCTGAAAATATCGTCAAATACCGTGAAGAAGAAGGAAAAATCACTTCACGCGCTCAAATCAAGAAAGTTCCGCGTCTGGGTGCTAAGGCTTTTGAACAGGCAGCTGGTTTCCTTCGTATCCCTGAAAGTAGCAATATCCTTGATAATACAGGAGTTCACCCAGAAAATTACGCTGCTGTTAAGGAGCTCTTCAAACGCTTGGATATCAAGGACTTGAATGAAGTGGCCCAAGGCAAACTCAAGTCGCTTTCAGTCAAAGATATGGCGAAAGAGCTAGACCTTGGTCCAGAAACTCTTAAAGATATCATTGCAGATCTTCTCAAACCAGGTCGAGATTTCCGTGATTCCTTTGACGCACCTGTGCTTCGCCAAGATGTCCTAGATATCAAAGACCTAGTGGTAGGCCAGAAGCTAGAAGGTGTTGTGCGTAACGTCGTTGACTTCGGTGCCTTCGTTGATATCGGGATTCACGAGGACGGCTTGATTCACATTTCGCATATGAGTCGCAAGTTTATCAAACACCCTAGTCAAGTTGTGTCAGTTGGAGATTTGGTGACCGTTTGGGTCAAGAAAATTGATACTGAACGTGAAAAAGTCAATCTGTCGCTCCTCGCTCCAGATGAATCTAACTGATTACGTCAAGCAAGTTTCGCTAGAAGACTTCGGGAGACCTTTTATCCATCATGTCCAGTGGAATAGGCGTCTACGTTCGACAGGTGGGCGATTTTTCCCCAAAGATGGGCATTTGGATTTTAATCCCAAGGTTTATCAGGAACTGGGTCTGGATGTTTTTAGGAAAATTGTCCGACATGAACTCTGTCATTATCATCTCTATTTTCAAGGGAAGGGCTATCAACATAAGGATCGGGATTTTAAGGAACTTTTGAAAGCAGTGGATGGATTACGCTTTGTGCCCTCCTTGACAAATAACAACTCCAAACCACTCAAGCTCTATCGTTGTCAATCCTGCCAGCAAAGGTATCATCGCAAGCGAAGGATTGATACCAAACGCTATCGCTGTGGACTTTGTCGAGGTAAATTGCTACTGATAAATCAGCCTGAGGACTGATGAAAGCCGAGCCTACCCATGAT
>NZ_DXLC01000026.1:0-2425 GCF_019414905.1 Streptococcus sp.
AGATAAGACCAAGCAGAGAATAGCTTGCTTTGATGAGCTTTTCAAGTCCAGACTCTTTTAAGCCGAGATCTTCAAGGAACATTGCTTTTTCATCATCGTCAAGTTCTGCGATCTCCTGCTCGATCTGAGCACATACAACAAATACTTCTGCTTCACAGCCCTTCGCATATTCTCTGACTTTTTGTACAAAAGGATTTTCTGCACCATCATCTGCCAGGTCATCTTCAGAAACGTTAGCCGCAAAGATAACAGGTTTATCTGTAAGAAGATTACATTCGCTTAATAATGCCTGCTCGTCCTCATCTTCAGTAACAAATGTTTTAGCAAGCTGTCCATCTTCAAGATGTGCTTTTACTTTCTTTAAAAATTCTACTTCTGCAGCAATCTTCTTATCATTATGAGCTGCTCGTGCGGACTTGGAAATACGGCGGTCTAATACTTCGATATCAGAGAAAATCAACTCAAAGTTAATTGTTTCGATATCACGAAGAGGATCGACACTTCCATCAACATGAATAACATTACTGTCTTCAAAACAACGTACCACATGAACGATCGCATCTACTTCACGAATATTGGCCAAGAATTTATTCCCTAGCCCTTCTCCTTTTGAAGCTCCTTTTACAATCCCTGCAATATCTGTAAATTCAAATGTAGTTGGAACTGTCTTTTTAGGAGTGATCATTTCAGTCAATTTTTGTAGGCGTTCATCTGGAACCTCAACCATTCCAACGTTTGGATCAATCGTCGCAAATGGATAGTTTGCAGCCTCTGCTCCTGCTTTTGTAATTGCATTAAATAGTGTTGATTTACCAACGTTTGGCAAACCAACGATACCTGCTGTTAAAGCCATATTTTCTCATTCTCCGTTTTCATTTCAATCCCTAATATTATAACACAAAAAGGGAAAACTTGCTAACCCTCTAACTAAGGGTTCTCAGTCAATAATTTTATTCATTTTTCGATCAAAATCATAGCGCCCCATCATGACAACATGGTCACAATTACTGCATTTGATTTTGATATCTGCCCCTACACGTGTAATTTCCCAACGATTTGCTTTTTTACCAGTTGACTTGATGGTGCAAGCATGTGGTTTTTTCATTTCAACAAAATTTCCAACTTGATACATACTACTCTCCTTTTCTTTTTCGATTATATCATAAAAGAGGCGAGCCAGGCTCAACCTCTTTCACTTAATTTGTACGAACTGGTGTAATAAGCTGCATGAAGTCCTCATCAGTGTCTGCTGGCACAAGAGTAAATGGACGAACAGCTGAGATAAAGCTAATGGTCACCTTTTCGCTATTTAAAGCTTTAAGAGAATCAATCAAGTAAGTTGGATTGAAACTAATGGTCAAATCTTCACCAGTCACCTGATCAGTATCGATTTCTTCGTTTACTTTACCAACTTCTGGAGAGTGAACATGGGCGCTAACAACCCCATCTTTTATTTCAAGTTTCACAGTACCATTTTGAGTCGCACTTGATAAAAGACGAGCACGTTCCATTGACTGGCGTAAGTTTACCACATCAAAAGTAATAGTAGTGTTAAAGTCTGTTGGAATCAAGCGATCTGTATCAGGATAGTTTCCTTCTAGGAGACGAGTATAGAAGCTAATATTTTCGCTTCTAAAGAGAATTTGGTTATTGGCAAAGAAAATCTCTACAGTTTCGATATCATCTGTAAATACCGCTGAAAATTCGCGTAGAGAACGGCTAGGAATGACAACATCAAAATCATCACTATTTTTTTCGAGAGTCAATTTTTTCTGGCTTAGACGATGAGAGTCTGTTGCAACTGTTTTTAGATCTTTATGCTGACTCAATACAAAATGAACACCTGTTAAAATTGGACGACTTTCTTGTGTACTTGCAGCAAAAGCTGTTTCATTGATAATTTTCTTGAGTAATTTTGTTTCAAGAACCAAAGGAGTGCTTGCTGAAATTTCTTGGATTCGTGGGTACTGTTCGCTATTTTTTCCTTTTAGGGTAATTTCTGATTTGCCACTGGTTAAAACAATTTGATTTTGTTCAATTTCTTTAAAATCAAGAGTCACATCAGGTAGACTAGATACCACATTGATGAAGAAAGAAGCTTCAAGAAGGATCGAACCTAAAGAAGTAATTAATAGACCAGCATCTTCATTTTTTTGAGAAATAAAATTTTCAATTGAAATTTGAACATTTGAACCAATTAAAGTAACACCTTCATTGGTCACATCAATTTTGACAGTTGATAAAATAGGAATGGCATTTTTAGAACTAATAGCTCTCTTAGTAATATTTAATGCTTGTAGAAATAAATTTTTATTAATTGAAAAATGAATCATGGATTCTCCTTTATTTATTTTTAGTATTAGAAGGATAATAGTAATAATAGAGTGTGTGAATTCTGTGGAAAACTGAGTGCTATTTAGTAAAC
>NZ_DXLC01000260.1:0-2765 GCF_019414905.1 Streptococcus sp.
TTCATAATTTATAGCCAACTCATATCTATTATACTCCGCATTCCAGTGATAGGACTGTCTTACAGCTTCCTCCATATTTTCTGACCAATACTTTGCTTCAGATTTCTCTTTAGAAATAAGAAGAGCTAAGTCTGAAACGACTTGAGATTCGATATAGTTTTTAACTTCCTCTAACTCTGTATCTAAAGGTAAAATCTTATCTAAATCTAGATAGCCACCATCCAAAAGAATCAGTTTCTTCACTTCTTGAAATTCCGATGCAAGATAACGTGTCAAATCTCCTCCAAGAGAATGACCTATCAGACAGATAGATTCTTCCTCTACAATCTCATTTTTAAACCATGATTTCAATTCTGTTTCATCTCGAAGATGCTTTTCATATGGATTTAGAAAGTAAACCTGCGAATCTAGTTCTTGAAGAAAATCCTTGCTATGATAGACATTGCTTCCCAAACCGCCAATAAAATATATTTTCATTCTCTACTTAATACTATGCTTGTTCATCTTTTGTTCAAAGATAGTTGTGATAATCTGACGCAATTCTTCGCGTTCTTTTTCTGGAATCTCACCACTTGTTTGAGCTACAGCGTAGAGTTCAGGGTGTTCAATTGAAATGCGTTTTATAGTACGTGTCGTAGCATGTTTTCTGACGAAAAATGGGATTCGCTTAATCAAGTCTTGTGGTACTAGCGCAAGAATCTTCTCAGCAGTTTCCTTGTCACTAATCTTAGACGTCGTAAGCCCCTTCTTAATCATTTCCTGTTCTTTTTCTGTAAAATCTTTTAATTCCATTCGATTAGTCCTCCTATTTTCTCTAAGTTAAATTATATATCATTTATAGCAAGACGACAAATAGTCTGTTTGTAAAAAGCTCTCTATACTACAATTTTCCTGTCGCTCATAATTGATCTTTAATGAAAAATCACAAATCCTTTTGGAGAGATGACAAGCTGATTCTCTAATTCTTGGCAATTGCTTGCTAGTGCTACTGCTTCTTTCTCGACAATATAATCTTCTTTTGATTGGTTAAAGATAGCTTTAAGAATTTGTCCTTCATATTTCCACTCCAAGGCAACTACATCTTGTTTGATTTCTTGGAGGCTATACTTGCCATGCGAAATGATTTCTGACGCGTGTTTGCGAATCTTTATCAGCCTCTTCATAAAGTTCAGCATGTCATTATCACTTGATACGTGTTCCCAAGGCATACAACGACGACAATCTGGGTCTGGACCGCCAGTCAAGGAAAGCTCGGTTCCGTAGTAGATACATGGTGTTCCCTTTTGTAAAAAGAGAAAGGCTAGAGCTGATTTGACCAGTTGAACATCCTCATTAGCCGTCCACAAGATTCGTTCTGTATCATGCGAATCCAAGAGATTAAACATAACCTCTGAAATCTGCTGTTTGTAATACATAGATTGGCCATTGATTTCATCGATGAATTGGTCAGTCTTCTTAAGTCCTCGTAAGAAATACTCCTTGATACTATCAGATAAAAGATAATTCATGACCGCATGGAACTCATCTCCATTTAGCCAAGGCTGAGACGTATGCCAGACTTCTCCAAGGATATAAAGATCAGGCCTTTTAGCTAGAACTGCCTTGCGAAAATCCCTCCAAAACTGATGGTCAATCTCATTAGCCACATCCAAACGCCAAGCATCAATATCAAACTCTTCAATCCAATAAGTCGCAACCTTTAAAAGATAGTCCTTGACCTCTGGATTTGCTGTATTTAGCTTGGGCATATAGTCCTCAAAACCAAAAGCATGATAAGGCAACTCTCTCTTGTTGGCTAGCTTTTCAGTCGTCACTGGGAATTGTTGGATATGGAACCAATCTTTATAAGCAGACTGCTCACCATTTTTAACAACATCTTGCCATTGGGGCGATTGCGAACCAATATGGTTAAATACAGCATCCAGCATGACTTTCATGCCACGCTGATGCGCTTGCTCCACCAGTTCCCGAAAGGTCTCCTTGTCTCCAAAATGACGGTCAATTTCAAAGTAATCTGTCGTATTGTACTTGTGATTGCTTGTAGATTCAAAAATCGGACAAAGATAGAGACCAGTAATACCCAAGCCTTGAAAGTAATCCAGATGGTCAATAATCCCCTGTAAATCACCACCAAAGAAATCATCGCTCTTAGGTGTGACAGATGAATCCCAGTCTAAAGTCCCTTCTGGGTTTAATCGAGCATTTCCATTAGCAAATCTCTCAGGAAATATCTGATACCATACCGTATTTGAAACCCAATCAGGAACCTGGCATGCATCAATTTCATGAAGATAAGGCAACTTAAATCCGTTTCCAATGGCATGAAGATTTTCTAGAGAATTTTCCACACAACCTTTATCACCATACAAAATACTTTGACCTTCTGTATCCGTGAGTTCAAAGAGATACTGGATACGTGCAAAGTCAACTGACACTTCAACCTGCCAATAATCAAATAAGGCATCAGAAGTTATTTTGGACATTTCTTTTGTATCCTGATAAAACTCCTCCATAAAGATAAAAGGGTCCCCATAGTGCAAGTTGATGCTTTCAATGTCCCCTTTCTTAGTTCGAATCCGAATATGAAGCTTCTTATCCTTATAAAGATAGGCAAACTCCGACTCAGGCCTATGGTAAATAGCGCTTAATTCCATTAAATTGTCTCCTAAATTTTCAATCTATTTTTACGCAAACGTTTTCAAAATTAATAAACCCAGTATACTATTTTTGTAAACTATTTGCAAGGAATGTCCGTAGATTATAGT
>NZ_DXLC01000261.1:0-1703 GCF_019414905.1 Streptococcus sp.
AGACAGACTTTCATGGTATTGGCCGTGATAAAGTCACTAAATTCTCGATAGTAAAAGACATTGGAATAAAGCCAAATGAATAAAAGGCTATAAATAGCTATACTCAGGCCATAAAAGATCTTGGTTGAACGAGCATAGAGGGCTAGAGCCAGCAGGAGTAGTCCTAGAGGAAGGGGGTTGAAAAAGGCGATAAAGGCAAGGTAATTTCCCTGCAACTTGCCTACTTGAATATCTAAATTAAAGTCAACGGTATAGGCTAATAAGGTTTTGAGCCAATAGAGGATTAAAAGGGTTAGGACAAAACCCAGTCTGGTACCCATGGCTTTTTGGATTTTGTTAAAATTGCTTTTCACACATTTACTTCCTAATTTTTTATTAGTATTAGTATACCATTTTTTAAAAGAAGAGTAAAAAAGCAAGGGTAGTTTCTTTTTTGAGAATTGTCTAAAAGTTTGATATAATGGTAGTTATGAATAGAATAAGAGTCAGTAAAAGGGTTGAAAAAAAGCTTGCCAAAGGTCTGGTTTTACTAGAAGCTAGCGAACTTGAGAATGTCAATCTCAAGGATCAGGAAGTAGAAGTCCATAGTCAAGATGGAAACTTTCTTGGGACTGCCTACCTTTCCCAACAAAATAAGGGCTTGGGCTGGTTTGTCAGCAAGGACAAGCTTACATTTAATCAAGCTTTCTTTGAAACGCTGTTTAGACAAGCTAAAGAAAAGAGAAGAGCCTACTATCAAGATGATTTGACAACTGCCTTTCGTCTCTTCAACCAAGAGGGAGATGGCTTTGGCGGTCTGACAGTGGACCTTTATGGCGACTATGCTGTCTTTTCTTGGTATAACTCTTATGTTTATCAGATTCGCAAGGTTATCTCAGAAGCCTTTAGACAGGTTTTTCCTGAGCTTTTAGGAGCCTATGAGAAGATTCGCTTTAAAGGATTGGACTATGAATCTGCCCATGTTTATGGTCAAGAAGCACCTGACTTTTTCACTGTTTTGGAAAATGGTGTTCTGTATCAAGTCTTTATGAACGATGGCTTGATGACAGGGATTTTCCTAGACCAGCATGAAGTTCGCGGTAGTTTAGTGGATGGATTGGCTATGGGCAAATCCTTGCTCAACATGTTTTCTTATACAGCAGCCTTTTCAGTAGCTGCGGCCATGGGAGGAGCTAGCCAGACAACTTCTGTTGACCTAGCCAAACGTTCACGAGAATTGTCTCAAGCGCATTTTCAGGCAAATGGGCTCAGCACAGACGACCATCGTTTTATAGTTATGGATGTCTTTGAATATTTCAAATACGCTAAGAGAAAAGGCTTGACCTACGATGTGATTGTCCTAGATCCGCCTAGCTTTGCTCGGAACAAAAAACAAACGTTCTCTGTGGCCAAGGATTATCACAAGTTGATATCCCAGAGTCTTGAGATTTTAAATCTGGGCGGTATTATTATTGCCAGTACCAATGCTGCCAATGTATCCCGCCAGAAATTTACAGAACAAATTGATAAAGGCTTTGCAGGAAGAAGTTACCAGATTTTAAACAAATACGGTCTTCCAGCAGATTTCGCCTATAATAAAAAAGATGAAAGTAGTAATTACCTCAAGGTGATTAGTATGAAGGTTAGTAAATGAAATTAATCGTTTCAGTAATGCCAAGAAGTTTAGAGGAGGCCCAGGCTCTGGATGCCACGAGGTACCTGGA
>NZ_DXLC01000262.1:0-9130 GCF_019414905.1 Streptococcus sp.
GGTCAAGGAATCGGTTTTGCAATCGCAAAACGATTGGTTCAAGATGGCTTTAAGGTAGGAGTCTTAGACTACAATCCCGAAACAGCTGAAAAAGCTGTTACCGAATTATCAGCTGAAAATGCCTTTGCTGTCGTGGCCGATGTTTCGAAACAGGCAGAAGTTGCACAAGCATTTCAAAAAGTTGTTGACCATTTTGGTGATTTGAATGTTGTCGTAAATAACGCTGGTGTTGCTCCAACTACTCCTCTTGATACAATTACTGAGGAACAATTTACACGCACTTTCGGTATCAACGTTGGTGGTGTCATTTGGGGTTCACAAGCTGCACAAGCGCAATTTAAAGCACTTGGCCACGGAGGTAAAATTATCAACGCAACCTCTCAAGCCGGTGTAGTCGGTAACCCAAATCTAACTGTTTATGGTGGAACAAAATTTGCTGTTCGCGGAATTACGCAAACATTAGCACGTGATTTAGCAGACTCAGGCATCACTGTTAACGCCTACGCACCAGGTATTGTGAAAACACCAATGATGTACGACATCGCTCATGAAGTTGGTAAAAATGCAGGAAAAGATGACGAGTGGGGTATGCAGACATTTGCAAAAGATATTACTCTAAAACGTCTATCTGAACCAGAAGATGTGGCTGCAGCCGTCAGCTTCCTTGCAGGACCAGATTCAAACTACATTACAGGACAAACCATTATCGTTGATGGTGGTATGCAATTCCATTAAGATATAGGAAAAGAGGTTGGAAAATGATTCAACCTCTTTTATTATTTTTCATTATTAGTTAGGAGGACACAATAGAAACTCTTTCAATAAGTAATATTAGCTAATCTCTAGTATTGAAAAGACTGGATAGCTTCTTTCAAGTCATCTTGTAAACTATTTCTCTGGTCAAGTTGGACATATACTTCCAACAGACAGGATCTGAAGTTGGAAAATTTATAAAAATCTTCCCTTTCTTCTATCGGAAAGTCAACAGCTTTTATCCAAGAAGCTACTTGCTCTTGCTCCAACTTCCCTTGTAAAATAGGTTCATAGATCACTCTTGCTAAACGCCAGTCCTCATCATCTGTAAAGCGAATCGAAATTCTTTTAAATAGTTGGCCAAGTATATCAAATACTTCATGAACTCTGTTTTTAGGAAAGTCTGGATGACAAACCACCTCTGTCAGTAAATCGGCTCCATGTGCAAAAGCGTGAACCCAACCATACTGACTTGAAAAACCTGTTGTATCCTTTTCTTTTGAAAGATAATACAAACCTTGATTTAAAAGGACATTACGAATTCCTGCATTTAATTCCTGATAAAAAATCGATTGCTGGTTGGCATCCGCAGACAAGAGATTTACATAAATAAGCGCCTTAAAAGAACGTTCAAGGGTTGACAGTCCTACCTTATCAATCTCTTTATCTAACCCTCCATCAGATGAAATCCCTTCAGCAATGAAATAAAATTGTTCCTGTGTAAATAGTTCTTCCTGAATCCCTCTAGCAAAGCTTGTAAAAACAAGGTCATCACGAATTTCTGGAGAAGGATCTCCCAAATGATCAAGTAGCCACTGGATTTCTTCCTGATGATAACTTGGTTTTTCTTCTGCTATTTTTCTTAGTAACTCTTGATACATGGTCAATACCTCTACATTTCTAGCAACTTGATATAATCTAGACCCCATTTCTCGACAGCATCTAAAACAACTCTGAATTCCTGCCCCATTTCGGTTAAGCTGTACTCAACTCGTGGTGGAACTTCGGCATAGACCTTTCGTTGAACAATCTTATCCTTTTCTAATTGACGGAGATGACGGGTCAAAATAGTTTGAGTAATCCCAGGCAATAATCTTTGCAATTCTTTAAATCGTTTAGTACCCGTACTCAACTGATAAATGATTACCAGTGCCCATTTCCCCGTTAAAACCCTCTGCGTTGTCGCAAATGGACAAATACCATACTCACTCACTTTATTTGTCATAAAATATCTTCTTTCTATTTTTTAAAAAAAATTTATCTTTTAGTATCAATAATAGTACCACTTTTGATACTAGCTATCAAAAAAGTGTCTACTTGTTTTTTTATTTGTAACTGTTACAATTATATCATAAAAAAGAAATGGAGAATAGATATGTCAACAAACTTAGAAATTTTCAACGCTTATAACCAAGCTTTAATTGCTGGTGACTTTCCTGGTGTCTTTGAAACGATGGCAGACGATATTATCTGGCATCAACCTGGTACTCATAGTATATCTGGTACAGTTGTTGGTAAGGACAAGCTAGGAACTCACCTGGCTACATTTGCTGAGAAAACTAATGGAACCTTTAAGGTGATAACAAATTGGGTTTCTGACAATGAGGATTTAATCGCAGCTAATGTTACTTTTCTTGGAACACGGGCTGATGGTACTGAACTCAATATGAACGGGATTGACCTCTTCCGCATTGAAGACGGAAAAATCAAAGAAGTTTGGCTCTTCTCTTCAGATCAAGCTGAAGAAGATAGCTTTTGGGGATAATTTAAGAGGCTAGGACAAAAAATTTTGATTTTAGGAATTCTTTATTATAAATTTTTAAAATCGATAGATTAGAAAAAAAGCGAACAAGACAGAATTTTGAGTATCAGATAACTCGTTTTGTTCGCTTTTTTATTTAAGGTTAGACTTTTGTCCCAGACTCTTTTAATTTACTCTCTCAACTGGGCACTGTAGGCGATAATCTGGTCAACTGTGTCTGACAAGAATTGGATAGTATCACGGAGTGGTTTGTCTGTTGAAATATCAGCACCGATAATCATGGCTGACTCAAGTGGTGTCTTGCTACCACCTGATTTGAGGAGATTGAGCCAGTCTTCAGCTCCAGTTTCTGAGTTTTTAAGATGGAGGTAACCAGCTGTCGAGATCACAAGTCCAGCTGAGTAAGTGTAACTATACAAGCCCATGTAGTAGTGAGCTTGGCGCATCCAAGTCAAAGCTGCATCGTCGTCGATTTCAATGGCATCGCCCCAAAAATCTGTCAAAACTTCCTTCATAATACTGTTGAGTTTACTTGCTCCAAAGGTTTCCCCTTCTTCAATCAATGTATACACCTTACGCTGGAAGGCTGCTTCCAAGAGGTGAGTAATGAAATTATGGAAGTAGGTGTCTGTCAAGCGGTGAGCCAGAGCGAAGCGTTTTTGACGTGGGTCGTCAGACTGGTACTCTAAGTAGTCACTGAGGAGCAATTCATTGAAGGTTGACGGTGCTTCGACATAGTAGGTCGACATGTGGGCGTTGAAATAGCTTTGGTGATTGTCTGAAAAGATAAATTGACCAGAATGCCCGATTTCATGAATCAAGGTATAGACATCGCTCAAACGACCTGTCCAGCTCATGAGGACATAAGGATGCACGCGATATGGGTCCGCCGCATATCCGCCAGAATCCTTGCCACTGTTGGCAGCAAAGTCCACCCAGCGCTCTTCTTGATAGCGAGCAACTTCCTGACAATATTCTTGTCCCAAGGGTTCTACCGACTTCATGACCAAATCATAGGCATCGTCAATAGTCACTTCAGGATTCAGGGCGCTGTCCAAGTCCAATTTCCAGTCTGCAAAGCTCATCTTTTCAAGACCATTGACCTTGGCAACATGCTTGAGGTATCTCTGAGCAACCGGCGCAAAATCCTTCATGATGAGGTCAATCTGGCGGTCAAACATGGCACGGTCCACTTCCTGCTCAGCCAGAAGATAATCAAAGACTGAGTCGTAACCTTTCATATCTGCCAGTAGTTTTTCAGACTTGACTTGGGCTAGATAGGCTGCTGCAGCCGTATTTTGGTGCTTACGAAGACCTTCTGAGAAGGAACGGAAAGATTTCTCACGGACCTCAGCATCCTCATGGTTTTGGTAGAAATTTTCATAGGTCACAAAGCTGTTTTTGTAGGTTTTTCCATGAACTTCAAAGTCATCCATTTCGAAATCCCCAGCTCGCATCTTAGTGTAAATATCCTGCGGACTGTAGAAAACCTCGCCGAGATTGGTCAAGGCCTTCTCCACATCAGCCCCTAGATAGTGGGCTTTTTTGATTTTGGCCTGACGAATGGCAGCTGTTAAATGAGGCAATTTACCCAAACGGTCCAAGACTTCCTCATCTGCTGCCACCAAGGCATCGTCAAAGAAGGTCAGAGCTACGCTGGCGTCTGTTTCAAATTCCATCCCAGCTTGGGCAATGTTGGCAAATTCGTCATTGCTATAGTCTGTCGTCTGAGGCATAAATCCATAGTTTCCAATATGGCTCATCTGAATGTAGATTTGTTCCAATTCTGCAAAGGCCTTTTCAAAATCCTCAAAAGTATGAAGATTACCCTTGTAATCACGGCTAAATTGGTTGATGTCTCCGCGAGCCTTCTCGATTGCACGCAAGAAATCCTCACGGTCTTGGTATAGGGCTGTTAAGTCCCAAAGTTCCTTTTCTGGAAATTCTGAACGGTGTTTTTGTTCCATTTTCTTCCTCTTATTTCTCTAATTCTAATAAAACACTAAGGGCTGATAGGGCATAAAGTGGTGCTGTTTCTGCTCGCAAAATACGAGGACCAAGTCCTGCCAATACCGCTCCTTTAGCTTCAAAACTCTCAATTTCTGCAGGTGACAAGCCACCTTCTGGACCAAAGATAAAGAGCAATTTGTCTCCTTTCTCGAGTCCAGTAACTGCTTGTAAAAGCGCAGCGCTTTCTCCTTCTTTGGCCGACTCTTCATAAGCCACTACGACGCGGTCAAACTGGTCCAATTGAGCTAGAAAGTCTGCTTTCCTTTCAAAAAGCTGGATACTTGGAACAACATTACGCTTACTTTGTTCTGCCGCTCCAAGAGCAATTTTTTCTAGTTTTTCAACCTTTTTACCCAATTTCTTGCCGTCCCACTTGGCGACTGACCAATCGGCAGGAAAGGCCCAGATTTGGCTGGCACCCAGTTCGGTTACTTTTTGAGTGATAAACTCCAGCTTGTCCCCCTTGGGAAATCCAGATGCAATGGTCACTTGAACGGGCAGTTCCACATTGTCATCTAGTTCTTCTACCAATTCAAACTGACGAGCTTCCACATCCACTACACGCGCCAAACGCTTGATGCCATCATCAAAGACCAAGGTCACCTCATCATCTTCTTTCAAGCGCATAACCTGAAACATATGCTTGCTGGTTTCCTTGTCCTCGATGGTGACAGGGGAGATAGCACTGCCTTTGACAAAATACTGCTGCATGCTAGCCTCCAATCACACCGGAAATATCCTTGGTTTTCTTGAAGACACAGGCATTCCATTCCCCTTGAACCATGTGGGTTTCGAGGAAAAATCCAGCCGACTCAGCCGACTCGCGCACCATGTCCCACTTGTCCTTGATAATCCCACTCATGATGAGGTAGCCTTCGTCCTTGACCAAGCGGTAAGCATCCTGTGTCAAATGAATAAGAATATCCGCCAAGATATTAGCCACAATCACATCTGCCTCAATCTCCACACCCTTAAGCAAATCTCCTGCTGCTACATGGATGTTTTCCATACCAGGGTTGAGCTCAATATTTTCCTGAGCAACACGAACTGCTACATCATCCAGGTCGTAGGCAAAGATTTCCTTGGCACCAAGTAGCGAGCTAGCAATAGAGAGAACCCCTGAACCAGTCCCCACATCTAACACAGTTTCCCCACCTCGAAGAACCTGCTCCAAGGCAAAGAGACTCATCTTGGTAGTTGGGTGGGTTCCTGTCCCAAAGGCCATGCCTGGATCTAGCTTGATAATCTTTTCTCCCGCAGTTGCCTCATAGTCAGTCCAAGACGGCACGATGGTCAAATCATGAGTGATACGAGCTGGTTCATAGTATTTCTTCCAGTTGTCTGCCCAGTCTTCCTCAGCCAAAGCAGTTGTCCCCATCTTGACCTCACCCAAATCCATAAAATCTGCCAATTCTGCTAAGCGAGCCTGCAAGTCCGTCTCAACCACTGCCACGTCCACCGTTTCAGGATAGTAGGCTGTCACTACGATTTCTTCTTGCTGCTCAACCTCTGGGAAAATCTCGCCAAAACGATCCACATTTCCCACATAGTCCATACTGTCTTCGATTGCGACTCCTTGCGCTCCCAGCTCAATCAAGAGATTGGAGACTAGCTCCTCCCCCTCACGCTTAACTGTAACTTTTAACTCTTGCCATGTTTCCATATTTAAGATACCAAGCCCGTAAAACACAAAACCAAAATAGGAACTTCTCTGAAGACGCTTGTGTCTAAAAGAAGTTTATCTTTTTGGCACCGTGTTTAGGGCGGGTTCAGTTTAGAAATTTAACTGAACCATCCTTTCTAATCACTTACTTTTAAATAATCTTTTAATCTCTCTTGCAACTGAGGTACAACTTGACTGGAGCTAAGAAATTCCTCGACATTCATCAGCTGATAGCCCTGTCCTTCATCTCCAAAGGTGATACTGTCAAACTGATCCTGACTTAACTGACCGACTAGAAATACAGATTGTTTATCCGCAAAAAGCATACTTGGATAAACCTTACTCCAAAGCAGATAATCCTCAGTCAGATGAATTCCCAGTTCTTCATAAACTTCACGCGCCACGCACTCAAAAGGACTTTCATCACCTTCACGTCCACCGCCTGGAAGTTCCCACATGTTGGGCCAGGGAATGCTTGTCTTATCATCGCGTAAGATAGTCAGGAGCTTATCCCCACAAAACAAAGCAATCTTACAGCCTGTGAAATCAGAAATTTCTAGTTCCATGTCAAACTCCTAGTATCTCGGATAAGGATAAAACTCTCCCTCTTCCAAGCCGACTTTTCCTTCTTCAAAGACTTCTTGGTTCCATTCCATGACGAATTCTTCTGCTTCTGGGTCTTCCAAAAAGTCCATGAGGGCATCTAGTCCAACCTCGGCAGTATCTTTGAGGAATAGCGCAAAATAAGCTAAGAATTCGCGGGAAAATCCTTTTTTAGGCAAGTAAGGGATGACAGTCAAATAGTCTTCCTCATTGACTGTTGATTTAGCAGGATTGTAAAAAAGCACTGCTTCTTCAAAGAGGATATCTTCTGATGAAACCTCTCCGTCTTCATCCACCATCTCCACGCCTGCAGCATTTTGCGCTTCTAACAAAAAACTCACTTCAACCGCGTGGTTGCGCTTATCCCAACTAATCTCAAAGTCAAAAGGAAAATTCTTCTCCAACTCTTCCTCTAAAACATCTAAAAATCCGTATGTTGCCATTTTGTCCTCTTTCTATGCGACTCTTTAATCGCCCCGATTGCTCGGAAATATGCTAAAATAGATACTACCATCTTACCACATATACATCAGAAAATCTACGTTAGAAAGGACTGCTATGCCAGACAATCTCGCGCTTCGCATGCGCCCTAAAACCATCGACCAGGTCATCGGTCAGGAACATCTGGTCGGACAAGGAAAAATCATCCGCCGCATGGTAGAAGCCAACCGCCTGTCCTCCATGATTCTCTATGGCCCTCCGGGAATCGGCAAGACCAGTATTGCCTCTGCCATCGCAGGGACTACTAAGTATGCCTTTCGAACTTTCAATGCGACAGTTGATAGTAAAAAACGACTGCAAGAAATTGCGGAAGAGGCTAAATTCTCTGGTGGTCTCGTCCTATTACTAGACGAGATTCATAGACTAGATAAAACCAAGCAAGACTTCCTCTTACCTCTCTTGGAAAGTGGTCTGGTCATCATGATTGGCGCTACGACTGAAAATCCTTTCTTCTCTGTCACTCCTGCCATTCGTAGCCGTGTTCAAATTTTTGAGTTGGAACCTCTGTCTAACCAAGACGTCAAAGAGGCCCTGCAGATAGCTCTAAGTAACCCTGAGCGTGGTTTTGATTTTCCAGTAGAACTAGATGAGGATGCGCTGGATTTCATTGCTACCTCTACAAACGGAGACCTTCGCTCTGCCTTCAACTCACTTGACTTGGCTGTTCTTTCTACTCCCGAAAATGACAAGGGCATCCGCCATATCACTCTAGACATCATGGAAAATAGCCTGCAGCGAAGCTACATCACTATGGATAAGGATGGAGATGGCCACTACGATGTCCTCTCAGCCCTGCAAAAGTCTATCCGTGGCTCAGATGTTGATGCCAGTCTTCACTATGCTGCCCGCTTGATTGAGGCTGGTGATTTGCCAAGTCTCGCTCGTCGTTTGACTGTTATCGCTTATGAAGATATCGGTTTGGCCAATCCTGAAGCCCAGATTCACACCGTGACTGCTCTGGATGCTGCCCAGAAGATTGGTTTCCCAGAAGCCAGCATTCTCATTGCCAATGTCGTCATTGATTTGGCCCTTTCTCCAAAATCCAACTCAGCCTATGTAGCTATGAATAAGGCTCTTGCCGACCTCAAAACATCAGGGCACTTGCCTATTCCGCGACACCTGCGTGATGGGCACTACAGTGGAAGCAAGGAACTGGGGAATGCCCAAGACTATCTCTATCCACACAACTATCCTGGAAATTGGGTCAAGCAAGACTATCTACCAGAAAAAATCCGCAATCATCACTATTTCCAAGCAGAAGATACTGGTAAATATGAACGGGCTTTGGCTCAAAGAAAGGAAGCTATCGACCGTTTGCGAAAAATCTGAAATCCTTTTCAAAAAATTGCACTTTCCTCTTGATTTTTTTTGAAAAAGTGGTATTATATAAACATAGAAACGCTGTGGTGTACGACTTCACACTTAAGTGTTGACCGACTATTTTTTGTATTATTAGGGAAACAAAAGTCTTCTAACAGCATGTAGGCCGTCTCACACGGAAACAGCTTCAGTTAGAGCGAGTTGCCCACCTGCTTAATTGCGCGGGTTCAATACAAACCGTGAAGTTTCGGCACCAATACAGCTTTTTTCTTTGCCTCCTTAGCTCAGCTGGCAGAGCAGCGGACTCTTAATCCGTGGGTCACAGGTTAAATCCCTGTAGGGGGCATCTAAATACAACAGGAAAAGCCTTGATTTACAAGGCTTTTTTGCTTGTCTATAACTGATTTACCCCATCATTTGTCCCACATTTTAAATCTATCTTTTCTTTTTGAATCAAATTACATCTTTACAAATAGTGTAAAGCCAGTTACTTTTGCTTTGATGCCATACAATATTTT
>NZ_DXLC01000263.1:0-5791 GCF_019414905.1 Streptococcus sp.
ACTTGACCATCTGCTACTGAGTAAACTTCCTCAGTAAGACCTTTGAAGTGTACAGTGTTTTGTTGTGCTTCCGTCATTTGACTTGGAAGAGTTTCAGGAATGATTTCACCTGAATCAAGGATATCTTGGATATCAGATTTCAATACGTCTGCTTTTGGACCGTAGATAGCTTGAACTCCTTGTCCTTTCATGACAAGACCCATAGCTCCTTCTGCTTTCCATTGTTCTGCATCACCGACTTTGTCAGCGTCTTTTACAGTTACACGAAGACGAGTCATACATGCATCAACATCAACGATGTTTGCACGTCCACCAAGAAGGTTGATAATGTTTACAGCTTGAGAACCTGCTGCAACTTTCACTTCGCTGCTAGCTTCTTCTGAACCTTCAGCAGTTTCGTAGTTTCCGTTACGTCCTGGAGTTGCGTAATTGAATTTTTGAATCATGAAGTTTGCGATAAAGTACATGATTACAGCAAAGAGAACAGTTACCCAAATGAAGTTAACGATATCCATACCGATACCAGCGCTAATCGCAATAGGTGTACGAGTCAAGAACTCGATTGAACCGAATGAGTGCATACGTAGGTTTACTACGTCAGCCATAGCGAAGGCCGCACCTTGAACAAGTGAGTAAACAAGATACATAGGTGTTGCGATAAACATGAACATGTATTCGATTGGTTCAGTAACCCCTGTTAAGAATGTTGCAAGAGCTGTTGCAATCATCATACCTTTGTATTTGTGTTTCTTATCAGCATCAACATTACGGTAGATAGCCACAATCACACCCATCAAGATACCGAATGAACCGATCATTTGTCCAACTTTGAAACGAGCTGGGTGAACAGTATCTAACAAGTGTTGGTATTGACTAGCATCAGTACCTTTAAGGTTTACAAGGTCTGTTACCCATGCAAGCCATAGTGGGTCTTGACCAAATACTTGAGTACCTTTAGCTGCACCTGTCAAAATCTCATAAGTACCACCAAGAGCTGTATAGTTCATTGGGATTGTCAACATGTGGTGAAGACCAAATGGCAAGAGCAAACGTTCCAAAGTACCATACAAGAATGGTGCAAGGATTGGAGCAGTTTCTTGTGAGTTAGCAATCCAGATACCAAAGCTATTGATACCTGTTTGAACTACTGGCCAGAATGCAGCAAGTAGAATTGCAGCGATTGCTGAACGAAGAATAACTACAAATGGTACGAAACGTTTCCCGTTGAAGAATGAAAGTGCATCAGGAAGTTTACGGAAATTGTAGTATTTGTTGTAAGCAGTTGCCCCTACAAAACCTGAGATAATCCCTACGAATACACCCATGTTCAAGGCTGGAGCTTCAAGAACACTGATAAAGTAATCAGCAACTTTGATTGAACCACCGAATAGAGTAGTTACCATAGCATCTGGATTTTTCAACATATCACCTGATACACCAAAGATTGTACCAGTAATACGGTTAATCAAGATGAAGGCAAGACCAGCGGCGAAAGCACCACCAGCACGTTCTTTAGCCCAGCTACCTCCAATGGCTAGGGCAAACAAAATGTGAAGGTTACCGATAACCCCCCAACCAATTTGCTCAAGAATTCCACCAGTGATTACAAGTGGTGCAAAGGTTGGGTTAATCATCACGATAGACTTACCGATTGAAATCATCAAACCAGCAGCCGGCATAACCGCGATAACCACCATCAAAGCCTTACCGAATTTTTGCCAAAATTCGAAAGACAAGACATTTTTGAATGTATCTTTCATCATTCAAATCTCCTTTATTTTTATTTAGGCAAACGTTTTACGAAAACGTTTGCACCTTTTATGATTTAATTATACCACTTTAATTTTTTTTGTAAAGGCTTTTACAAAAAAAAGGAGACTTTTTTCTAAAATTTTTGTAGTAAAAAAGGAGATATTAAAATCTCCTCAAATATAATTCTATTTTATTTTAGATTTTCAGGAATCGGCGCATTGAAATTCCTGATCCGATTGAACCGATAAAAATTCCAATCACAAATAATAGAGCAATCATAAGTGGACTGAATACCTCTGGTGATATCATTGAAAGGTTCTGACCAACCAATGACTTATTAACCGATTGGTAAACCATTTTATAGACAATAAATACCAGAACTGACGGAAGAGTTGCTCCAAGCAAACCAATGAAGGCACCTTCAAGCAAGAAAGGTCCACGGATATAGCCGTTCTTAGCACCTACTAAACGCATGATTTGAATTTCACGGCTTCGTGAAATAATGGTGATACGAATAGTATTAGAAATCAAGAACACCGCAATGAAAATCAATAATCCCGCGATAACTAGTCCCCAGACACGAATAAAGGAGGCTAACTTAAACAAGCGTTCTGTATTAGCACCACCATCTTGAACTTCTGATACACCTTCAATTTTCTTAGCCTCTTCTGCTACTGTCTTTACATCGCTTGGCGTGTTGGTATCAACAATATATGCATCATAGAGTGGATTGGCATCCCCTTCAAAGATTTTCCAGTTGTCCCCCATTGTTTCGGTCAACTTTTCATATTGTTCTTCTTTACTTGAAAAGGTAACACTTTTAACGGTTGACATACCTTTCAAAGCATCGTATACCTTATGGTAGTCATTATTTGTAACGGTTTGACCTTCTTTTTCAATGGTCTCGCTATTATCAGCTACATCCTTACGAATGTATACCATTACTCGGACATTGTTTTCAATATCTGTAGCGAGTTTAGCTGTATTAAAAATAACAGATGCAAATATTGCAACTAAAGTCAAAGTAATCATAACCGAACTGACAGCTGCTACTGTCATCCAGCCATTTCGTTTCAAACTTTTTAATGATTCAAATAAATGACGAAAAAATCTACTAATCATCGTATCCATATTCTCCTTTAGCTTCGTCACGAACGACACGGCCATTTTCAATGGCAATGACACGGTGGCGTAAGGTATTTACAATCTGACTGTTGTGGGTCGCCATCAAGACAGTTGTACCTTGGAGATTGATGCGTTCCAGCAAGTTCATAATTTCCCATGAATTATCTGGGTCCAAGTTTCCTGTTGGTTCGTCCGCAATCAATACTTTTGGATTGTTTACAATGGCACGTGCAATTGCAATCCGTTGCTGTTCTCCCCCCGAAAGTTCATTTGGGAAAGAACGAACCTTATGCTTCAATCCAACCAAGTCTAAAACTTCCATAACACGTTTTTTGATATTACGGCGACTTTCTCCGATTACCTCCATTGCATAGGCAATATTTTCATAAACAGTTTTCTTTGGCAACAATTTATAATCCTGGAAGACAACCCCAACACTACGACGTAGAAGTGGGACATCTTTCTTTTTAATCTTAACTAGATTAAAACCAGCAACTGATAGGCTTCCTTTATCGATTTTTACTTCTCGGTACAAAGAACGAATAAAGGTTGATTTCCCAGCTCCTGACGGACCTACGATATAGGCAAATTCCCCGGGTTCAACAGTGACTGAGACACCTCGCAAAGCTGTCGTTCCGTTATCATACTTTTTGACAACATCTCTCATTTCAATGATTGACATATGAGCTCCTTTCTATCTTAGCTGATTCTCCACTTGAGATAGGCATCAATAAAACCATCTAGGTCTCCATCCATAACCTTATCTACTTGTGCAACTTCAAAGCTAGTTCGGTGATCTTTTACCATAGTATATGGCGTAAAAACATATGAACGGATTTGGCTTCCCCATGTGATTTCCTTTTTCTCACCCTTGAGGGAATCAACTTCCGCTGCTTTCTTTTCTTGCTCCATTTGATAGAGCTTAGCCTGCAACATCTTCATGGCACGATCTCTATTTCCATACTGGGTACGATCGACCGTTGACTGGACAACAGTCCCAGTTGGAATGTGGGTCAAACGCACACCTGTTGAAACCTTATTGACGTTTTGTCCACCAGCACCACCTGAACGGAAGGTGTCCATCTTGATATCATCTTCACGGATTTCCACTTCAATGGTATCATCCAATTCTGGCATCACTTCTACAGATGTGAAAGAGGTATGGCGACGTTTGGCAGAGTCAAATGGCGAGATTCGCACCAAACGGTGTACACCCATTTCTGACTTGAGAAGACCATAGGCATTGGGTCCTTCAAATGATAAGGTTACTGACTTGATACCAGCTTCATCTCCTGCTTGGTAATCCAGTACTTCCACTTTAAAGCCTTTAGCATTTCCATAGCGAGTGTACATACGAAGCAACATATCACCCCAGTCCTGAGCCTCAGTACCACCGGATCCTGGATGGATTTCCAAGATGGCATTATTATGGTCATAAGGTTCTGACAAGAGCAAGGTCATCTCGTAACTGGTCATCATCTTATCAAGTTCTGACAACTGTTCAACCAATTCTTCATGCACCGACTCATCTTCAGCTAAAAAGTCTAATAAAATTTCGACTTCATCCTGCAACTCTTCCATTTTGTGGAAGGTGTTATAGGTGTTTTTTAATTCATTTAATTCTTGCGACGTTTTTTGGGCCGCGATATTATCGTTCCAAAAATCAGGTTCTGTCATCTTGTTTTCCAAGATGGCAATCTCTTCCTCTAGACCTTCGAGGTCAAAGAGACCCCCTGAAAGAAGCTAATTTTTCACGATTTGCGTCAATTTTCTGACGAATTTCTGAAATGTCCATAAATACTCCTTTTTTATATCGTTTTATTATACCATAATCTATCATTTCTTTCCATCTTTTGCTCTACTCCCCTTTTCATGAAAAAAGAAGCCTTTCGGCTTCCCTTCTTACAAGACTTTTGCTGAAGTACGAGTGATTTCTTCTACTTGAATATTCTCTGATTCAAATTTTTCTTTCAAGGCTGGTAAATCAATTGATCCATCGATTTGAACTTCGATAATGACCTTACCATCCTTACGCGGAATATTGACTGTATGAGAGATATTCAAATTTTCTTCTACAATCAAAGAAACAATTTTTCCAAGAACACCAACTTCATTTTCCGTAACAAAGCGTACACGAATCCCTTCTTCGCCATAACCTGCGATTTCAAGAAAGGCTTGGAAAACGTCACGGTCCGTAATAACCCCATAGACTTGATGGTTATCTACGACAGGAAGAATACCAATCTTGTTTTTCAACATCAGATAAGTTGCATCCTCTAGACTCGCATAGCCTGAAACAGTGACAACATCACGAATCATCACATCTTTTACTTTTGTCTTATTTAGAAGATAATTCATCTCATAGATAGAAAGACTTGTTGCTTTGGATGGACTAGCTTGCGCAATGGTTCCTTCAGTTACCAAACCAACCAATTGATCATTTTCGATAACAGGCAAGCGGTGCAACCCTTGCTCTCTCATCAAATCTGCTGCATGAGATACTGTTGTATCTGGACTAATATAAACTACCTTGCGGGTCATAAAATCTTTAACTGCCATGAGACTTCTCCTTTTCTATTCTTATCCCTATTATACAATCTTTTTGTAAATCTATCAAACGCTTACATTTCTTTTTCAAAATTCAGAAAAGTATGAATAAGCTAGCAAAAAGAGCTCTAAAATCGAGCTCTGTGAATGAAGGTAAGAAACGTTTCATTCGATTTTTCAATTATTAGAAATTCATCTTTCAGTGTAGATGTAGATTTGTTTGCAATCTAAATATGCCAACTAAAATAGTCTACTGGATAAAATAATTGCTTCGCAATCTTTATTCACCGACTAAAAAGGTCCCCCAGACTATTAATGATGATTACTTCGTAATCTTCATCTACCGACTAAAACAATCCACTGGATT
>NZ_DXLC01000264.1:0-3354 GCF_019414905.1 Streptococcus sp.
CAATGGTGTAACTACTAGTGACACCCTTAAAACAGAAAGAGGAAAAACAACATGACATTAAAAACATTTTCAGATAAAGCAAAAACATTCACTTTCACTTACTATTTTTGTGATCAGGCGACCGCTCAAGTAGCAGGTCACGCGCTACTGGGATATATGACTGGAACATATTGCCAGCCTGTAATCTCATTGACCTACAAGGATAAGGGAACGCTTGTCGCTGAGTATGTGGAAGATCACAAGCTAAACAAGACTTTCAAGCGTATTTGTGATAGCTTTAAAGACTACCACAAACAACCAGAAGAGGCTGAAGCATTTGAGGAACGTTATAAACGGGAGCGCGTGCTTCAACTCAAAGAGTCAGAGGATTTTGAGAGTTTGCTGGAGAAAGTAACAGACTACGAGCTAGAACTATTAGACTATGCTGATCGCTTGCTTTCTGATAAGCCTATCCCTATGGACTCTATGACCGCTTTTGGTACGTTGGAAAAGCTGGGCGATGAAAGTATTAGCCTACTCCAAAAGTTGGACGTAGAGGGCGAATATAAAGGCCTTGCTGGTTATACAGAGCATTTGAAGTAGAACACAGGGGAGCAATCCCCTTTTTGCTATCAAGTCAATAGTTTTGGGTTTTTCCATATAGGGGGAAATAATGAAGCAGTTAGCAATAGAAACAATCACTAAACCAATGAAGCTGAGAGGAATATCTAAGGGTATAGCAGAGTTGGACGGTAAACGTTTAGAGATTGATTTGGATAATTTAATGATTGATTTTGGTGTAGAGTCATTTGAATTAGACAGAATAGCAGGAACTAAGGGAGGTAATCGATATTTCTTTCTTTGCCCTGATTGTGGTAGACGGTGCAGGTTGCTTTATAAACGGTATTTATATTTTAGTTGCGGTACTTGTCTAGATATCCACAAGAGTACCCTGAACCGTAGCAAAACGGATTGCCAATACTACTGGGAGCTTGCACTAAAAGAAGCCAGAAAGGTAGAACCAGGGTGGAGTCCTAGACGTGGTAGATATATGTTTGATGGTTTCCCTGAAAGACCAAGGTATATGAAGCGTGACAGGTATCATAAGCACTATAAGAAGTTTTTGAAGTATATTGAAAAAGGGGATAGATTTTGGCTGAATGGTTCGAGATTGTGAGACAATATGAAGTAGTGTGCAATTTACAAAACGAACAAATACTACATATTAGACGGTTTGAATGTTAAAAAAAGCTAGATATATCAAGGATTTAAGTAAGCAGAGCGTTCCAAAAAAGGGTGAGGTTTTGGTGAGGTAGCATATATAAAAAGTATAAGATTAGTATAAGGTTGTGTATTTAAAAATACTAAGGTTTTACAAAGGTACAGGGCTTTTTTTCTAGTGATAGAACCACAAGATAGAGAGGTTTACCGAGGGTTAGAAAAGGTGAGATTTTTCTTAGGTAGTGGCAGTAAATATGACTGACAAATGGCAGGGTTATGTGTGTTGAACTCCGAGCGAACGCCGAGAAAGTGGCTATATCCCCCTATCATTTATCAAGCAGATAAGAGCAATAATAACCCTCCTTAACTCCCTGAGAAACGACAAGCAGATAAGCGAAGTTTTTAGCCCTCTTATTTCGGATCTACTCCTTGCAGAATGACAAGCAGATAAGGATGACAATAACCCTTCTTAATTGCTTACAAAACGATAGGGAGTTAAGACAAATTTAAAAGCTCCTTATTTTCGTTTTTCTCCTTGTCAAACGGTAAGGGAATAGGACAGGAAATAACATCGCTTATTTTGATTTTGCTCCCTGAAAAACTGTAAGGAGATAAGGAGACTTATTAGCTTCCTTAATTTGGATTTTCTCCTTACAAAATTACAGGGGAATAAGAACTAAAATAACTCCCCTTATTTTCCTACCAAATGATAAGGAGATAAGAGCAGTTTAAAAGTCTGTTATTTTGGATTTGTTGCTTATAAAACGATAAGCAGATAAGCAAAGAAATAACTTGCCTTAATTGCTTGCAGAATGACAAGGAAATAAGAGAGATAAAAACATCCCTTAATTGCTTATCAAACCATAAGGAGATACGGGGGCTATCTCCCTCCCCACGCGCTTCTATGAGCTTCACACCGTCATTGTACATTTTTTCTCACGGGAAAACATTTGAAGCTAGAGCGAACATAGAGAAATAGCAAAAAAAGCCAAGGCGCTCCGCCTCAGCTATAATCTCAATAATATTATATCACAAAGGAGCGAACTAATGGAGCTGGATAAGTTTAAAACGATGATGAACGTCAGAGAGCGGATGACTTACTTTCTACGTTTCCAGAGGATGGCAGGAAGTGAAAACCAAGTTACGATAGATGAAGAGGCTTGGAAACTTGTCTTACCTGATCAGTGGAATTTGAGCGGTGAGCATGAAAAAGCAATACGTGAGGGGTTGGAGATATTCGCCCACGACATCAACAGCATAGAGAACGAGAGAGCCAGAAAATACTTCATTATCCATTATTGCTACATGAGAAAGAAAACAATGAGCGAATGCGTAGAAATGGCAGGTACTAGCTCCACTAGCTACCACCGATACAAACAGATAGCCGTCTTAAACTTTGCGAGAATCCACCAGAACGGAGAGCTAGAAGCATATAAGTAGGCGTTTGTGGTGTTTTGTTGAGAAATGTTAAGATTTAAGTGAGGGGGATGACATGATTGAAGATTTTTTGATTGATCTGGAGAATATCCAATTAGAGGATATGGAGATAGATTTAAACATGGATTTTGAAATAGATGTTGACCTTGATGGTTTAGATTTAACCTTACTACAAGAATTAGAAGCGTAAATGTTGGCAAATGTAGGCGTAGGCTTCATATTCGCCCCCTATTTCGCTTGGTTTCGTACTGGACAACTAAAGCACCACGGACAAACTACAAGCCCTTAGAAACGAATCTGGGGGCTTTTGTGAGGCCATAATCTTATAAACCACGCGCTTCATGGTATAATATACCTATCAGCAACCAGCAATAAAAAAAGCACGTTTGACCGTGCTAGTTTCTTGCCTGCTGAACTCGTCAAATCTTAGCCCTTTTGTGGGGCTTTTTTGCTCCCCTTTTTGCGTACTTTGGGGGAGCAAGTAGTAAAAAGTAATGTTAGTGTTTTTTGTTCAAAAGCGCGTGATATAAGGGTTAGGGAACCCTAAGGAAACATAAAAAAATAAGTTTTTAATTATACTACAAAATCGGCTTTTTTGGTAATAGAATTTCACTTTTTTTGGTATAATGGAAAGCAACAATGAACTAGAAAGAAGTAATATGCAAGATAAGATTGTCATCCATGGGGCACGCGCCCATAATTTAAAAAATATAGATG
>NZ_DXLC01000265.1:0-14685 GCF_019414905.1 Streptococcus sp.
AGTTCACAAAGAGCTGGTTACGATTTATGACTCCAAAATGTTTTTGCCTTCTTTAACACGCCAACGATAATCTGATAAAATAATATCTTCGAGGGAGTAGCTAGCTTGCCAGTCAAGATATTGTTTAGCTTTTGATGCATCTGCTAGGACGCTGGCTGGGTCACCAGCGCGTCGCGCAACAATTTCGTGTGGGATTTTTTGATCCAGTAATTCTTCAGCAGTTTTAAAGATTTCTTTGACGGTATAGCCTTTTTCAGTTCCTAAGTTAAAGATTTGAGAAGAACTGTTTTCTTGAAAGAGGTAGTTCATTCCTTTAACATGAGCCTGTGCAAGGTCCAAGACATGAATGTAATCTCGAATACATGAACCATCACGTGTATCGTAGTCATCTCCAAATATTTTCAGGCTATCATTTTGTCCCAATGCGGTCTTGTTGATATTTGGAATGATATGAGTTGGATTTTTCACACGTAGACCGTTTGAAGCATCCATTTCAGCCCCAGCAACATTAAAGTAACGGAAAATGACATATTTCCAATCATAGCGATTGGCCATCCAGTAAATCATTCGTTCACCCATCAGTTTTGTTTCTGCATAAGGGTTGACAGGGTCGAGCAGGGTATCTTCAGTTGCAGGCTTGTCAATACAGTTATTACCATAGAGGGAAGCAGTCGAAGAGAACATGATTTTTTGAATGCCAACTTCAGATAAGACTTTGAGAACTTGGTTCATACCCGCAACATTGGCAGTGAAGTATTTACTTGGATTTTCAATACTTTCGCTCACAACAATCTCACCCGCACAATGAAGAACAGCATCAATCTGATTTTCTTCTAAGTAAGGCTTTAAGGCACTAGCATCATAAACATCCAGTTGTTTAAAGCTAGCACGACTATCTACAGCTGAACGATTTCCTGTAGAGAGATTATCTAGGACATGCACCTGGTAGCCAGCATTTAAAAGAGCTTTAACGGTATGGGAGCCAATGTAGCCAGCCCCACCTGTAACAAGAATTGTTTTTGTCATGACTTTTCCTTTTTTTTTATTTTTTACTAGTTGGAAAATTTTTTTGATTTTAAAATATTGTATAAGCTAAAGTTAAGTTCGCCTTTACAGAAATCATGCTTTTTATAGCCGTTTACCAATATTCATATTTAATTTTCCTTGTATTAAAAATATCATTAATTAATATTTTTGTCAATATTTTTATTGAAAACAATTGAAAATAGCGAAAAAATGTGAAAAAAGCAAATCTAGTGTGTCTATATTTCAGTTTTTGTACTGAAAACATTAATTTAATTGTGGTTTGAAAAATTGTTCAAGATTTTTTCAATCATATTTATTATAAATAGTAAACTGCATCCTAGCAACCCAAAAACTGTGATAAAAATTTCAACTACTCTTATCTATAATAAAGCTACCTGTTCTTTGAAAATTGAATCCACTCCGTCTTGATTAGCGTGCCTGTGTAAGTAGGGACTGAGAGTATTTCCCTGTGAAGGGCAACTGGCACAAGACGTGTGTGAGAATTTTCTAACAGACACGGAGTTTATCGTTACCAGACTTAAACGATGCGACAAACTAGATAAAGGAGTTAATCATGAAGGTAGTAAACTTGTATGATTTAAAACAAATGGGAAATAAAGGTGGTTGTACCATCCAATTGATTCATCACTTCCCCTTTGGTATGGGCTTAGGACATCTCAAAAAAGACTACATTGAATTTAAACGTGTTGGTATCTTTGATGGGAAGGCAGTAGAAGTTACTCTTCGAGAACCTTATTCGAGAGATCTACTGCAGGTTGTCAAGTCGATTAAGCAACGTCAGAAATTGATAGCTTATCGTTATAAAGAAGGAAAGCTGCTATTTGTGAAGAAGGAGGCATCAGATGTCCTCTGAACAACAGGAACGAATGGCAGTTCAATATGCTGAGCGTAGTCTTTTATTTACTGTAAAAAGTCTTTTAAAAATTCTAGAATGGTCTAGACGTCAGGCTTTAGCACAGGATTCCGCCTATAAGATAGGAGTGCAGAAATTAGAAGAATTGCTACAATCTCCTTATTCGATTGATACGATTAATCTGAAAAAAGATTTTTTAGACAAACCAATTGATATAGAGAAATTTAAAGCTTTTTTAGAAAAAGAAGAGATTCCTTTAGCCATCGCTTGGCAAGGGGATTCTCTACATTTCTACACGAAAGACCGTTCGATTCTGGACAATCATTTAGACCATTTGTTAGAAAAAATGGTTAATGATCCGGAGAAATTAGCTGATTTTACCATGGATAAGTCATTGGACGATGCTATTGATGAAGCTAAATCCCAAATTACCTTTAGACAAGAAGGAGCCGTCAAACAGAAAGAGATGGTGAGATGATGTACAGTGGAAAGAAATTCCTACTATTCTCACTGTTAGGTATCTTACTAGGCTATCTTTTTCATCGTTTGACGCTTTTGTATGATTCCTATACTGGAAATACATTAGATAAATGGGCTCATCTTCTAATGGAAGGTCAAGATGAAGTTCTTCAGTCGCCATGGAATGTTTCCTTTACTGGAAAATCAAGTGCTTTTTTTCTACTAGGCTTTGTGATGATGTTGCTGGTTTATCTCTATCTAGAGACTGGTAAAAAACAATACCGAGAAGGGGTAGAATACGGGAGCGCCCGTTTTGGAACTCTAAAAGAAAAGAAGCTCTTTTACGGTAAGGAATTTTCTCATGATACGATCTTAGCACAAGATGTTCGTTTGACATTATTAGATAAAAAACCACCCCAATATGATAGAAATAAGAATATTGCGGTGATCGGAGGTTCAGGAAGTGGGAAGACATTTCGCTTTGTGAAACCTAATCTGATTCAGATGAATAGTTCTAATATTGTAGTGGATCCTAAAGATCACTTAGCTGAGAAGACAGGCAAACTTTTTTTAGAACATGGCTACCAAGTAAAGGTGTTAGATTTAGTCAATATGAAGAACTCAGATGGCTTCAATCCTTTTCGCTATATAGAGACAGAAAATGATTTGAATCGCATGCTGACGGTTTATTTCAATAACACCAAAGGCTCTGGCTCCCGTAGTGATCCATTTTGGGATGAAGCTTCTATGACTTTGGTACGAGCTTTAGCCTCTTACTTGGTCGATTTCTATAACCCACCTAAAACAAGAGAACAGCTCATAGAAGAAAGTCGTTTAAGTCAAAAGGAATATCAAAACTTGTTGAAACGTCAAAAAAAAGAAGTGGAAGAGCGAAAAAAACGAGGGCGTTATCCAAGTTTTGCTGAAATCTCAAAACTCATTAAACACTTATCCAAGGGTGAAAATCAAGAAAAAAGTGTCTTAGAAATTCTATTTGAAAATTATGCTAAAAAGTATGGAACTGAAAATTTTACCATGCGAAATTGGGCAGATTTTCAAAATTATAAGGATAAGACTCTGGATTCTGTTATAGCTGTAACCACTGCTAAATTTGCCCTCTTCAATATTCAAAGTGTCATGGATTTGACCAAAAGAGATACCCTTGATATGAAGACATGGGGCAAGGAAAAATCAATGGTTTACTTAGTTATCCCAGATAACGATAGTACCTTTCGCTTTCTTTCAGCCCTCTTTTTTTCAACCGTATTTCAAACCCTAACAAGACAAGCAGATATTGATTTTAAGGGTCAATTGCCTCTTCATGTGAGAGTTTACTTAGATGAGTTCGCAAATATCGGAGAAATTCCAGATTTTGCTGAACAAACCTCAACAGTCCGTTCTCGGAATATGAGTCTCGTTCCTATTCTACAAAATATTGCCCAACTTCAAGGGCTTTATAAAGAAAAAGAAGCTTGGAAAACCATTTTGGGGAACTGTGACAGCTTAGTCTACTTAGGTGGGAATGATGAAGATACCTTTAAATTTATGAGTGGATTACTCGGTAAGCAAACCATTGATGTTCGAAATACTAGTCGGTCCTTTGGCCAGACAGGTTCAGGATCCCTTTCTCATCAAAAGATTGCTCGTGATTTAATGACACCTGATGAAGTCGGAAATATGAAACGGCATGAATGCTTGGTTCGAATTGCCAATATGCCTGTCTTTAAAAGCAAAAAATACAATTCTACTAAGCATCCAAACTGGAAGTACCTAGCCAATCAAGAAACCGATGAACGGTGGTGGAACTATCAAATCAATCCTTTGAATCAAAGACAAGAAAATCATCTTGAAGGCCTTAGAATTCGTGATTTAACTTTTGAATCTAGTTTAAAATAAAAATAGAAAAGAGGAAATAGATGATTACGCATTTTAAAGGTTTTGTTTATGGAGTAGACGCAAGTGCTATGTTTGCACAAGCTATGTCTTTGTTACAGAAGGGATTGATTGCAGTTGGTGCCTTTCTCGTTGTTGTGGGGATTGTCAACCTTGCAACCAACATTAAAGATGGTGGACCAGGTGTTCGGAATGCCATTCTTGAAATTGTCGGTGGAGTAATGGTAGGGGCTGCTGGAGCCTTTGTAACTCAAATTTCAATTTAGGAGGATAAACAATGACATGAATTTTAGTTTAGTCTCACCCTTTGTTTACCTTGCATCTGAAAAAATATCAGCTGAAAATTTATTTGAAGGATTTAATGTGGATTTACAATCTACGGTAGATCTGATTAAATCTCTATCTAGCTACAATCCAACAGTTTGGACTTATATGTCTAGTATTACTAAAAGTGTCATGCAGCCCCTTGGAGTTGCGATTTTATCAGTTGTTCTCATCTTAGAATTTTCGAAGATGGCAAAGAAAATTGCTAACTCAGGTGGAGCGATGACCTTTGAAGCATTAGCGCCGATGTTGATTAGTTATATCATGGTCGCAGTTGTAATTACCAATACTACCGTTATTGTAGAAGCTATCATCGGGATTGCGAGTCACGCCATTGAACAAGTGGCCTCGATTGTGGCTCACGGTGGGGCAAAGTATGATACAATCTCTGGATTAAAAGGGTCAGGATTTATTGGTCGGATGATTGTGGGCTTTTTCGCCCTCCTCATTTGGCTTGTTCGGATAGTAAGTGCAGCCATGGTCAATCTTTTGGTATCTATTCGATTTATTCAACTCTACCTTATGATTCCATTTGCCCCTCTTACGATTCCAACATTTTTAAGTGATGAGTGGAAGTCTATTGGTATTGGCTATTTAAAAAATATTATGGTCTATGCAGTACAAGGGGTTCTTATTTTTCTGATTGTTTCTCTTGTTCCTTTATTTGAATCTGCTGGGAAAATAGCTGTTTCAAATGGTGCAGGAGTCCTGCAATCACTTGCGATTATGTTTGGTAGTTTGATACAAGCTATCTTACTGATTATTGCCCTCGTTGGTTCTCAACGTACGGCTCGCTCAATCTTAGGTATGTAATTAGATAAAGGCTAGGAAGTGAATGCTTCTTAGCCTTTTTAGAAAGGAAAGTCATGAATACACGTGTCTTTAAAGACATCTCAAAATACCAACATAGGGCTTGGTTAGGCTTCACTACAAGGCAAATCATCTTTGTTTTACCAGCCTTTATTGTCACAATTATTGTTTTGGGCTTGAATCTCTTTTTCTGGCAATTTGGAGATTGGTTTGTTTACGGTTTTGTGTTTGCTTTTACCATCCCCCTCATGCTTTTTGGAGTCTATAAACCCAATGATTTATATTTTGAACATTATTTGAAATACCGTCTACATTTTGAATTAACGGTTCCCCTACGCACAATTACAGGAAAGAAAGGACCTGAACATGAAAAGAAAATCAAATACATTAAAGAAACAAAAAACTTCAATGACTAATCAGAAAGAAGTAGTTAAAGGAAAAAAAGAGGAAGTGTTACCCTCTACGGCTAATACTCTTTCCTATCAAGCTCTGTATCAAAATGGTCTGATGCAGGTAAAAGAAGATTATTTCTCACAAAGCTACTTACTTGGGGATGTCAATTACCAGACCGTTGGTTTAGAAGATAAGGGCGCAATCATTGAGAAGTATTCTGATTTGATTAACTCACTAGATGACCAAACCAACTTCCAATTGACTATCTTTAATAAAAGATTGAATTTAGAAAAATTCAGACAAAGTGTTTTGTATGAGGAAAAAGAAGATGGATATGATACCTATCGTAAAGAATTGAATCGGATGATGAATCAGAATTTAGACAGTGGTGAAAATAATTTTTCAGCTGTGAAACTGATTAGCTTTGGTAGAAAGGATTCTAATCCCAAACAAGCCTATCGTTCCTTGTCTCAAATTGGAGAATATTTCAAGAGTGGTTTCTCAGAAATTGATGCTCGCTTTGAATCCTTGGCTGGAGAAGACCGTGTCAACTTGTTGGCGGATATGCTTCGAGGAGAACACCATCTTCCTTTTTCTTACCGTGATTTAACGAGATCTGGTCAGACAACTCGTCACTTCATAGCACCTAATCTCTTGGATTTTAAAAACAAGAATTACCTACAAATCAATGACCGATTATTGCAGATTGTCTATGTGCGAGACTACGGTATGGAATTAGGAGATCAGTTTATTCGAGACCTCATGCAAGGAGATTTGGAATTGATTGTGAGCCTCCATGCTCAAAGTTCGACTAAGGCAGATGCCATGAAGAAACTACGAACAAAGAAGACCTTAATGGAATCCCAAAAAATTGGGGAACAACAAAAACTAGCTCGTACAGGTATCTATTTGGAAAAAGTAGGTCATGTATTAGAAAGCAATATCGATGAAGCTGAAGAACTCTTAAAAACCATGACAGAGACAGGAGATAAACTATTTCAAACAGTCTTTTTGATTGGTGTTTTTGGTCAGGATGAAGAAGAACTTAAACAAGCTCTAGACACGATTCAACAAGTGGCCGGCTCAAATGACCTAATGATTGATAAACTTCCATATATGCAAGAAGCAGCCTTTAATAGTTTGCTGCCATTTGGTTGTGATTTTTTAGAGGGAGTATCACGGAGTTTATTAACATCTAATGTAGCAGTGAACTCACCTTGGACTTCAGTAGATTTACAAGACCGTAGTGGGAAATATTACGGTATCAATCAAATCTCAAGCAATATTATTACCATTGATCGTAGCCTATTAAATACACCGTCTGGTCTGATTTTAGGGACATCTGGAGCTGGAAAAGGTATGGCAACCAAGCATGAAATTATCACGACCAAAATCAAGGAATCTGGTGAAAATACCGAAATTATCATCGTGGATCCAGAAGCAGAATACAGTGTCATTGGACGAGCTTTTGGGGGAGAAATGATTGATATTGCGCCTGATTCCCAAACCTATCTCAATGTCCTTGACTTGTCTGAGGAAAATATGGATGAGGATCCTGTTAAGGTAAAATCAGAATTTCTTTTATCCTTTATCGGCAAGTTATTGGATAGAAAAATGGATGGCAGAGAAAAATCGATTATCGACCGAGTTACCAGACTCACTTATCAGTCATTTAAAGAGCCTTCTTTGGAAGAATGGGTCTTTGTCTTGAGTCAACAACCAGAAGAAGAAGCGCAGAATTTGGCACTTGATATGGAACTGTATGTCGAAGGTTCTCTTGATATTTTTTCTCATAAGACCAATATTCAGACAGGATCTAATTTCTTGATTTATAACGTTAAGAAGTTAGGAGATGAGCTGAAACAAATCGCCCTTATGGTTGTTTTTGATCAGATATGGAATCGTGTCGTTCGGAACCAAAAATTAGGGAAGAAGACCTGGATTTATTTTGATGAAATGCAGCTTCTCTTACTAGATAAATATGCCAGTGATTTCTTCTTTAAATTGTGGAGTCGTGTCAGAAAATATGGAGCTAGTCCGACTGGGATAACCCAAAATGTCGAAACCTTATTGTTAGATCCAAACGGTAGACGGATTATTGCAAATAGTGAATTTATGATTCTCCTCAAGCAAGCAAAAAATGACAGAGAAGAACTGGTTCAACTCTTAGGCTTGTCAAAAGAACTCGAAAAATACTTAGTCAATCCAGAAAAAGGGGCAGGGCTAATAAAAGCTGGTTCCGTTGTCGTTCCCTTTAAAAATAAGATTCCTAAAGGTACACAATTGTTTGATATCATGAGTACAGATCCTGATAAAATGGCTTCTAATTAAGGGGAAGTAGAATGAAGGATAAAAGAGAAATCATACGTGCCCGAAAGGCATTTAGAAGAAGTCTAAAAGATGAGAAGAAATTCTTGAAAAAAGGAAAGAAGGAGGTAAGGAAACAGAAAAAAGATTCCTCTGTACTGGATGAAAAAGCATGGAAAAAAGAGATAAAAGAAAAGCTAGAGGAGATGAGAGAAGCTTCAAAGGCTAGGGTAAAACAAGCAAATGAAGACTACAATCATATTCTTCAAAATAGTCCTCCATCTTTTTTGAATCGGAAAGAATTAAGAGACAGACGGTTGCCTCATGCTAGGAAACGATTGAAAATAGCCAAGAAGCAATTTAAGGATGCAAAGGTAGAAGCAAAAGAAGAAAGAAAAGAGAGTCGTAAAGAAAGAAAAACCAATCAAAAATTTCTTTATGGTCAGGAATCGAAACAAAAATCTAATTTTTTCTTTCAAGGGAAGAGTTTAGAAGAATTAAAAGCTAAGAAAGAAGTCAAGGCTGCAAAAGATAATCTAAAATCTACTAAACAAGCCTATAAGTCCAAAAAAGTCAGTAGGAAAGCCAAAACTTTTCTTTATGTCCTTGGACGTGAAGGTGGAGAGTTAGCTTCAGAAAATGAAGATTTAGAAGGCTATCGCACACTTCAAGAGACCATTAGAAAAGGGAAACGCTACAGTCGGCTTTCTTATAATCTTGGAAAAGCTAGTGTCAAAACAGGACAAGCAACAGGTCGTTTTACCAAGAAAAGGCTGACCAACACAAAAGAGCGATACCATCATTTTAAGGATGGAAAAGGATGGAAACTAGCGAAAGATAATCCAAGTTCCTTTAAAAATCGGTATCGAAAATTAAAGAAACAAGGTCTTACAAGTGTCCGAAATATCTATCAAAAACTAAAAGCAGCCTTTTCCTTCTTTACATTTGCGGCTGGGAATCCTGCAACCTGGATAGTTGGAGGAATAGTCTTTCTTCTTTTACTTATAATGAGCTTCTTTTTAGGATTTTCATCTGCTAGTTTGATTCAACAAGATGAATTTGAATTAACAAAAGCTTATACCCACCTAACTTGGGAAGACGCAGAACATACTCGTACAAATGACAAAGGCATTACCTATTACACAAAAGTTGATGATGTGATGGGGTATATGAACTTTAAATTCCATGACTATGAGTTACACAAACCAGTTCACTTATTTAGTTCAGAAACTTACAAGGATTATCTGTCTACTTTGTGGCATGATTTAAACGATGGGGAAGATTTGAAATCCATGCAAGACCTTTATGAAACTCCTAAGTATAAACTATCTAAAGACGATCAAGAGGAAATGAAGGAACTAAAAGAAGAAGGTGTCTATGCTTCCATGCAGGAATTAGACAATCCGTTTGAGGGACAAAGCAACGAAGATAGTCTAACCATGACTTATCGTTATGGATACTATGATTTAGACGGCAAACCTACCCTTCAGGAGTACATACTACTAGAAGCGAAGGCTCACCAAAGGATTGTCGCACCAATGGATGGTGTTGTATCTCTAGACGGTGACAATGTTATTCTCACTAACGGAAAAGGAGAGAATGAGAGTCGTTTAACATTATATTCCATCCATAATGGCCGTGCGATTGAGGGGACAAGGGTCTTAACTGGTGATATTATTGGTGAGACACCAGATGATACAGGTTTGAAAGTTTCCTATCAAAAGTATAAGAACAAGAAAGAAAAATTGGTGTATGTCAATCCGCAATTTTATTTTCCAAAGGTCATTCAACTTCAGACAACTATCTTACCTGCCATTGGTCAGTTTGGTGGGGATGAGTTTGAACGAGCAAAACATATTTATGAGTTTTTGAAATCTCAAGGGGCAAGTCCCCAAGCCATTGCGGCAATTTTAGGAAATTGGTCGGTAGAGTCTTCTATTAATCCTAAACGAGCTGAAGGAGATTATTTAACTCCTCCTGTTGGCGCTACCGATTCCTCATGGGATGATGAAGCATGGTTAGCAATTGGAGGTCCAGCCATTTATGGAGGTGCTTATCCTAATATTCTTCATAGAGGTTTGGGGTTAGGGCAATGGACAGATACCGCAGATGGGTCAACACGGCATACAGCCTTGTTGAATTATGCACGCACCCAAAATAAGAAATGGTATGATTTAGACCTCCAACTTGATTTTATGCTTCATGGGGATAGTCCTTACTATCAAAGTTGGTTAAAGGATTTCTTTAAAAATACGGGCAGTGCAGCCAATCTCGCCCAACTCTTCCTCACCTATTGGGAGGGAAATTCTGGAGACAAACTACTGGAAAGACAAACTAGAGCCACGGAATGGTATTACCAAATTGAAAAAGGCTTTAGTCAAACAAATGGAGGACAGGCAAAAAGTGACCCGCAATCCCTTGAAGGTGTTCGTGGAGACTTGTATGAGCATTCTGTTCCTGGTGGTGGGGATGGTATGGCCTATGCCTATGGACAATGTACATGGGGTGTTGCGGCTCGTATGAATCAGTTAGGCTTAAAATTAAAAGGTAGAAATGGAGAAAAGATTTCGATCATTAATACCATGGGAAATGGTCAGGACTGGGTTGCGACAGCGTCAAGTCTTGGAGGGGAAACGGGTTCTACACCAAGAGCAGGTGCTATTGTTTCTTTTGTGGGAGGTACACATGGTACACCAGCAGAGTATGGTCATGTGGCTTTTGTCGGTGCGAGACGTTTCTAACTGAAAAGGTTAGACACGTTCTTGAAAAATCAACCTGATAATCAGGTTAAATTTGAATAGAATGGAGAACTCTTATCTTGAAAATTGGAATGAAGGGGTAACGCCCTGAAACGATTTCTCTAATACTCCGACATGCGTTTATCTTGTGCAAAGGTAAAGGTATGAAGCTCGGTGAAGTCGGCTGAAAGATACCGTCATTCTTAAGGACTTAAGAATCGAAAGTGTTCCAGAGGTGGAATATGTATCTGATAGGTCGGGAGTCATTAAAAACTAAATAGGGTGAGAATGTGCATGAGCACTGACGAACCAGCGAATGTACGCTCCGAAGGCGAGTACGTAGAAATGCGTATAACAACGTAAGTTGTTTCAACTTGAGGAAGAGTAAGAATCGACGATATGAAATTCCTTGTTATGTTACAGGCATATCAAAGTTGAAGGGGTATAGCTAGGCACCTAAGTTTAGTATTGATAAAGATAAGGGAACGTCGAAAGCTAGAGATGTGGAGGTTGCACAACCAGAGAAACATTGGAAAGAAAATCATAACTTTCCTTAATCTCTAGTGAGAGTGGTGGCACGACCTTTGAAAGTGTTGTAATGATACTGGAGGAACAGCCACTAGTCAATAGTGTATTGTTATGAACTTTATCATTTCATGGATTCTTGTAAGACATAAAAGGTCACGAATCCAAAGAGAGGAGTGATAGACCATGACGAAACCAAAAAATGATGACAAACTATTAAAACATCAAAAATTAAGATATGCGGAATACTATGGCATGACCGAGATATTTGATGATTTATATTCCAAAAGTCAAAATGGATTCAGTTTTAAGAACTTAATGAACATCATCACATCTCCCGAGAATATACTGCTCGCTTATCGTACCATAAAGCGAAATGGTGGTAGTCAAACCGAAGGAGTAGATGGTGTTACCATTAAAGATTTAGAAAATCTAACCCAAGAAGACTTTATCTCTAAAGTTCAAAGAAGATTTCAATATTATAGACCCAGAAAAGTCAGAAGAGTAGAGATTCCTAAGCCAAATGGGAAGAAACGACCACTTGGCATTCCCTCGATGTGGGACAGAGTAGCTCAACAGTGTATTTTACAAGTGTTGGAGCCAATCTGTGAAGCGAAATTTTACAAACACAGTTATGGATTTAGACCCTTAAGGTCGGCTGATAACGCTATTATGGACTGTATGTATCGTATGAATAAAAGTCATATGAGTTATGTCGTTGACGTTGATATTAAAGGCTTTTTTGATGAAGTGAATCATACTAAGTTAATGCGTCAAATCTGGACATTAGGTATCAGGGACAAACAACTTCTAGTGATTATTCGAAAAATGTTAAAAGCACCAATTGTTCTTCCGAATGGAAAAGTAATCTATCCAACTAAAGGCACACCACAAGGAGGTATCTTATCTCCACTACTTGCCAATATCAATCTCAATGAATTTGATTGGTGGATAGGACGACAATGGGAAGAAAGAGATTGTAAGGAATTAGTTCCTCAATATAATTCCAAGGGAACAAGACACAAGTCACACGTTTACAGAAAGCTGCGAGCTTCAACGACGCTAAAAGAAGTTTATATTGTCCGATATGCGGATGATTTTAAAATCTTTTGTCGAAATAGGAATGAGGCAGAGCGAACGTTTAAGGCTGTAAAATTGTGGTTAAAAGAACGACTTAACCTCCCTATTTCAGAGGAAAAATCTCAAATTACCAATCTGAGAAAGAAAAGCAGTGAATTCCTTGGGATTACTTTAAAGCTAGTTTCTAAGAATAATCGTTTGGTTTGTTTCTCTCATATTGCATCAAAAGCCAAGAAACGTATTAAACATCAACTGAAACAACAGATGAAATTGATACAAATTAAAGGTGCTAAAGAAACAATTATTCGTGAAATACAGAAGTATAATAGTATGGTTATCGGTATTCATAACTATTATAGTATGGCAACACATGTGAGTAAGGATTTAGAAGAAATTCATTATCAGCTTTATCTCTCTTTTAAAAATCGATTGCAGGCGAAAGGTCTGACAAAAATAGGAGAATACAAGGGAAAAGATAAAGGACTTCTCCCCTACCTCCAATCTCAAAATATTCGGTACTTAATGGGTTATCCAATTCTTCCAATTAGCTATGTCAAGACGAGAACACTAAAAGGAAGAAATAAGAATCTGAATAGGTATACTCCCGAGGGGAGAAAATTGATTCATAAACAACAGGAATCTGTTGAAACATGGAAATTAAAATGGCTGAGAGAACACTCAATTATAAATAAGCGTGCAACAGTTGAATACAATGATAATCGAATTTCTTTATTTGTAGCTCAAAAAGGGAAATGTGCTGTAACCGGTCAGGAATTGGATATGGATGATATTCATTGTCACCATAAGAGACCGTGGTTAGAAACAAAGGATGACTCTTATAGGAACCTTATCATTGTTGGACGAGATATTCATCGCCTGATTCACGCAACAAATGAGAAGGTTATCAAAAATCTCTTTCAGCTTTTGAATTTGAGTAATACAGGACTGACCAAATTAAATCAGTTGCGCGAACTTGCAGGAAATTCACCATTATTGAAAGAAAATTTGAACTTAGAACAATTATGTTAATCATATTAATACAGCACGATAAAGCAAAATCGTGATAATACACTATTGATGGAACGCCGTGTGCGGTGAAAGTCGCACGCACGGTGTGAAGCGGGGGAAAAGATGGAGATAGTATCAAAGTTTTACCTATCGCTATAGAAGATCTATGATGATGGTTCTTTCCTCGTGTCTGAAACAAACTATGGTGGCAACCCTAACTATACCTTTAGAAAAATCTCTCAAGCAGATAGTGCCATCAGTTTTGCCTATACGGTGAAATAAAGAAGTTGATACTTGAAATTTTAACAATTTTCAGGTAGAATAAATAGTGTAGATGAGTGGTCGGCTCATGGTCAATCTGATAGTAATCTTGGACATAAGGGTCAAGCGGTGGCGGACACCAGAACGAAATCCGATAGCAATCTTGGACGTAAGGGCCAAGCGGTGGCAGACACCAGAATAAACCGACTGACTAGGTGGCTTACAGACTCTGTAAACCACCTTTTTTGTGAGGAAAATATGGAAAATTCTAGAGATTATCGTAATCCAAATTACACCGAAAAAATAAAACTTCAGCGTTTTTTTACTCAGTTACAAATTGCGGCTTCTTTTTTTAAAGAACACTTTGTTGGCAAAATCATGTATTATGAAACGGAAATAGAAAGTGTTGAACTTCATTTTTCACCTACTAATTTCATGCACCTATGTGGTGTTGATTACCGAAAAGGTGCAGGCAGTTTCTTTGACGATTGTTTAAATAGTCATGTCATAATTGATGAGTTGAAAATAAAAAATGATGGAACCACGATGCAAAAGTTACAAGTTTTAGGATCTATTGAGGAGTTATTGGGAAAGCATGTTCATCTAACTGGTTCAGGACGTTATTTGTATTTGGAGTTTGATTATGCTCTACGTACAAGAAAACAGATACTAGCATTAACATTGAAAGAGACATCAAAGAAAATTGTTCCTCAATCTTTATTAGATTTGAAGAGAAAGACAGTATTTCCAGAAGGTCAAAAAGTAATTTCAATTTACTCAAAACATTTACAAACGTCGGAACTTTTTTATTATTTAAAAGATTAGTTTACATATCTTTTGTGGTATAAAACATATTTTCATCATTATAAGGAGAACGCAGTTTTGGCTCGTTCTTTTTTTGTTGATGATATGCTCCAAACAACCTACACTAGATTGGATATGAAATAGTTTGTGATTACATAATTTATCTTCAGGGAAGTTATGGAC
>NZ_DXLC01000266.1:0-1631 GCF_019414905.1 Streptococcus sp.
GAGACAGGAATACGATACCAATAATCATAGTGATCTCGTTGACGTTTGGCAGTTTCACGCGCGTTTTCTTCAACAAAGTCATTGAGACCCTTGCCCGCTTTATGGTCACTATTACGGTAACGATCATAAGCACCAAAGCCTAGGCTAGAGATAGTTGAAATGACAAATACTGATTTTTCTGGCAAGGTAAGTAGAGGCAGTACCATATTACGGTATTTCCAGCTGTCGCTAGTGATGCGATCATAGACACCGATAGAATACTTGCTGCCAGATTTTTCCTGATTAGCTCTCACTTTTGGAATATTAGATTTTTCTTCAACGATGTAAGCCTTGGTCTGAGTTTTAAACCAGTCATTGTTGCTTGTGTTTGGTAGAAAGACTTTTCGGTAATTTTCAAGCGTGTTAAATAAATCTTTCGTTCCATGATGGCTAGCTAAACTAATAGCATAAGTATCAACGTTGTTCTTGGCAAGAAGATTATTAAATCCTGATTTACCTAACTCTATTAAGGTATCTAACGGAGAAGCATTTCCTTTGCCAAAGAAATCTAGATGGTACATTACAAGGTCTTTTGCACTCACTTTATCATAACTAAAGTTATACCAGCGTTCTAGGTAGCTCATACCAAGTAGTAAAGCTTCCTTGTTACGCTTGATTTTATCTATAATATAACCCGTCATTACTTGATTGTTTCCAATTAGAGCGGCATCCGCAGACAATAGTTTTTTTAGACTTTCTTCTAGATGATCCTTCGTTATAGCAAACTGGTCTTCTAAATAGAGCTCGGTTAACTTAACTTCTGGAGAAATACCGAGTATCTTTCTGATAGCTTCTGAATCGTAGGCAACCTGCTGTAATTTAGGTAAAACTTGATTGATGATAGAGGTTTGGTCATACAAGAATTGGTTAGGAGTATAGAGAAGACCTGTATCTCCTAGGCTATATTCTGCTAGCTTGGCAAAATCAGTCTGATACTTGAGATCAAGCTTCTCAGATGAATGGTCCTTGTAGTGAAGCAAGAGTTTGTTTGCAGTCTGTTTGTTGGAAACAATATCTGTGATTACTTGATCATCCTTCATCATAACTGCAGATAGAAGTTCTTTTTGATATAAATGACTGTTCTCATTAACCAGATTTCCATATTTGACGATGGTTGCCTTATTATAAAAAGGTAACAATTTTTCAATGTTCTTATAAACCAAGGTGCGGTTAGCTTGATAATGGGCTACCTTAGAAAAATCACTGTCTTTCTTGCCACTTGTTGAGAGGGGTTCCACTGTTGGTAGGGTGAGAGGATTGATTTCTGCTTTCTTGCTTGCAATTTGAGAATCATCTAGCATCTTTCCTCTTTCTTCAAAAGATTCCTTGCTGACGACTTCATCGTTTTCCAAGGCAACTTTGATAACTCTATTAGCTTTATTGCTGAATGTAGCTGTCACCTTCATATTGTTATAGTGGTAAGCGGTGATGGCGTTCCCGTTTGTTACATTGACATCGCTAAGAACATTGGTCAAGCTTCCAGCATGCTGTTCCTTACCAGAAGTTCGATCCCATAAATAGCCTGCTACACCAGCGACTTCTCCGAACTGTTTGACATTATTAATATCTCCCTCAGCATAACTATCACGGAC
>NZ_DXLC01000267.1:0-6178 GCF_019414905.1 Streptococcus sp.
AGAGAACACTAGGAAGCTAGCCACAGGTTGCTCAAAGCACTGCTTTGAGATTGTAGATAAGACTAACGAAGTCAGTCACATATATAATCCAAGGTGAAGCTGACGTGGTTTGAAGAGATTTTAAAAGAGTATAAGCTAGAAATACAGTATTATTTAAAATAGTCGATCATCCTACGGATAAACAATAAAGACTCATCTCTCTTATAAAACAATGAAAACGCAGATTGATATCATCCTAAAACAAGTAACAAAGGGAAAAATAGTGTTTTGCCCCAAAAATGCCCCAAAACAAACAAAAAAGCCTGTCACACAAGCTCAAATGCTTGATATGACAGGCTTTTTAAAGACTAATTATTTAACAGCGTCTTTAAGAGCTTTACCAGCTTTGAATGCTGGAACTTTAGAAGCTGCAATTGTGATTTCTTTACCAGTTTGTGGGTTGCGACCTTTACGTGCAGCACGCTCACGAACTTCAAAGTTACCAAAACCGATCAATTGAACTTTTTCACCAGCTGCAAGGTAGTCAGCTACTGCTGCAAATACAGCATCAACTGCTGCTGCTGAATCTTTCTTAGTCAATTCTGTAGCTTCTGCTACTTTAGCGATCAAATCTTGTTTGTTTGCCATGTTAATGATTCCTCCAAATTAATTTCTAATTAACAAATATAATCATATCCTAAAATCCCTTATAGGTCAAGTTAAAAAAGCTGTTTATTCGCATTTTCTTTATTTTTTTAGGAATGGTAACGTACCAAAATAGCCCACGCATTCTCACCTGTATGAGTCTGAATAATAGAACCGGTTTCTAAAACAGAAATTGGTTTTTCAACATAGGCTTGTAAACTTTCTTTCATCTCTTTTGCCCAGTCAGCATTACCAGAATATGAAATTCCAATCTCTGCTACAGAACGTTCAGAGAGAGATGTTGTCAACTCATCTAACCATTTTTTAAAGGTTTTAGCTCCACGACCTTTAACAATTGGCTGCAATTCATGGTCTTTCATTTGCATGACAACACGGATATTGAGAAGTGAGCTCAACAATCCAGTTACACGGCCAATTCGTCCACCTTTTACTAGATTTTCTAGAGTAGAAACACCAATATAGAGCTCCGTATGTTTTTTTACCTCTTCAACGTGAGATAAAATTTCCGCCATATCTTTGCCTTCTTGTGCTAATTTCGCAGCCTCAACAACTTGGAATTTCAAGGCTTGGTCAGTAAAGGAACTATCGATAACTGTCACGTCGGCAGTAGATAGGCTGGCACCTTGGCGTGCTGCTTCTACAGTCCCCGAAAGAGCATGGGACATATGAATAGCAAGAATCTGGCTACCATCTTTGCATAGGTCCTCAAAAACTTCAGCGAAGACACCTACAGGTGGTTGACTTGTTTTAGGAAGATTCTTACTTTCTTGCATCAACTGAAGAAATTTACCTTCTTCTTTCAAATCCGCATCAGAATAAACAACATTATCAATCATTACAGATAATGGAACAATTGTAATATCTAATTGTTTTACTAGTTCTGGTTCAATAGTAACAGATGAATCGGTTACAATCTTAATTTTTGTCATAGTATCAATCTTTCTATTTTAGGATTCAGATTGGTTTTCTTACTTTTAATTATATCAAAAAAAGATTAAAAATCCTAATGGAGTCAATCAAATTTTCCGTAAAAATTTGATATAATCAACTTATAAGAAAAGAGGTGTCCTATGATTAAAAAAATTTACCCCATTTTAACCATTTTACTAGGTGCTGCTATTTATGCTTTTGGCCTGACTTATTTTGTAGTTCCCCATCATCTCTTTGAAGGAGGGGCGACAGGTATTACCCTCATCACCTTTTATCTTTTTAAAATCCCTGTTTCCCTCATGAACCTGCTGATTAATATTCCCCTTTTCATCCTAGCTTGGAAAATATTTGGAGCAAAATCTCTCTATTCTAGTTTGCTTGGAACCTTAGCTTTGTCAGCTTGGTTGGCTTTTTTTGAGCGTATTCCCCTTCATATTGATCTTCAAGGTGATTTACTGATTACTGCACTTATAGCGGGAATTCTATTGGGAATTGGTCTTGGAATTATCTTTAATGCTGGAGGTACAACGGGCGGAACTGATATTCTAGCTCGTATTCTCAATAAATACACTCATATATCCATGGGGAAACTGCTCTTTATCTTAGATTTTTGTATTCTCATGCTCATTCTCCTAATCTTCAAGGACTTGAGATTGGTTTCCTACACGCTCTTATTTGATTTTATCGTTTCTCGTGTCATTGATTTGATTGGCGAAGGTGGCTATGCTGGTAAAGGTTTTATGATTATCACAAAACGTCCCGACCAACTTGCTAAAGCAATTAATGATGACCTAGGAAGAGGCGTTACTTTTATTTCTGGTCAAGGCTACTATAGTAAAGAAAATTTGAAAATCATTTACTGTATTGTCGGTAGAAATGAGATTGTGAAAATGAAGGAAATGATTCATCGAATCGATCCTCAAGCCTTTATAACCATTACAGAAGCCCATGAAATCCTTGGAGAAGGATTCACCTTTGAAAAAGAATAAAAAGAGGTAGTGTAGTGACCTCAAAAGTTAGACTTATTCATCTATCTTTTGGGTTACAAACAGCCTCTTTTTTAATTACCCAAACTCTTAAGACCAATTCCGAGCTACTTCTTCATCAGCCCTTAACTGATCCACTAATTGGTCAACTGAGTCAAATTTGCTCATATCTCGAATGCGATCAAGCCAATAAACCATGACGGTTTCCCCATAAATATCTTGATTAAAATCAAAAATATTGACTTCAAAACGTGCTTCTTCTCCATCAAAGGTCACATTTTTCCCGACACTAGCCATAGCACGATACTTCTGTCTTTGAATCTCAACATCAACGACATAAACGCCATCTGCTGGCATATAAGTACGATCTAAAAGCACCAAATTAGCTGTTGGATAACCAATCGTACGACCACGAGCATTGCCATGAACCACCATACCTCTTGATGGAAGCGGTGCCCCCAAAAGTTCTCCTGCTTCTTTTACATTTCCATCTAAAATAGCTTGACGGATACGAGTTGAACTAATCTTTCCTTTCTCATCTTCTACAGGTGGAACGATAATGACTTCTCCATCAAAGTAATCCTTTAAGTCTTCTGCCGTTTTTTGGTCAGAACCAAATGTATAATCAAAACCTGCAACAATAATTTTGGCATTCATAGCCTTGATATAAGTTGCAAAAAATTCTTCTGCCGTGAGACTAGCGAATTGACTACTAAAATCAAGGAGATATAATTCTTCTACGCCTTCACGCTTTAATTTCCTCTCACGTTCAGCAGGGTTCAAAATATGTAAAAACAGATCAGGATGATAAGGCTCTAAAGCGATCTTTGGAGATTCATTAAAGGTCATAACGACGATAGGCAATAAATCCTTTCTCGCAGCCTTATTGGCAACACGAAATAATTCTTGATGCCCCTTGTGTATACCATCAAAATAGCCGAGAACAACGACTGAATCAGATGGTGTACCAATATCTTTTTGGTTTTTTATAGGAATAGTAATAATCATAAAATAATTATATCATAGCGATAGCTATTTCTGGAACAGAAAATCTGAAATGTCGTTTTTTTCACCTGAAATAGCCATTTTTGCAAAAGGAGTAGCATGCAAATATATATTGACTCTGATATACTAGAATTACAAAAAAGGTGAACGATTAACATCATAAGCCATTCCCAATTTATTCTTATCGTATCACAATTCATCATCATCCTTGAGTGAAGAACTGATAGTTGAATAGCCTGCACTAATATCGCAAAAGCCAGCGTTTTCTGACGCTGGCTTTTAAACTGTGAAAAACTTTTCTAAACTAGATTGCTTCTGTGACAAAACTACGGCTTTCCAGTACTTTGAGCATGGCGTTAGCTGTATCTAAGGCTGTAAAGAGGGGCACCCCGTGTTCAATGGCTGAACGGCGAATTTGCTCACCATCTTCGTCTGCAGTTCGTTTGGTTCCTACTGTGTTAATGATAGCTTGAATTCTTCCTTTGCGTACAAAACTTGGAATATCCTTATCGTCATCACCAATCTTACCAACAGGTTGGGCTTGCAATCCATGACTGGCAAAGAAGGCTGCTGTCCCTTCTGTCGCGAGGATTCCATAGCCAATATTTTGGAAACGATGAGCCAAGTCCAAGGCTTCTTCTTTGGCATCATCAGCGATGGTAAATACAACGTTACCAAAGGTTGGCAAGTGTAAGTAAGAAGCTTCAAAGGCCTTATATAGAGCTTTTTCCAAAGTCGTATCAGAACCCATAACTTCCCCTGTTGACTTCATTTCAGGACCAAGTAAGCTGTCTACCTTAGCTAGTTTGGTAAAGGAGAAGACAGGTGCCTTGATATGAACGCGGGTGCTTTCAGGGTAAAGTCCATCTTGGTAGCCAAGTTCTTCAAGTTTTTGACCAAGAATGAGCTTGGTTGCTACTTGAGCCATAGGGATATTGGTCACTTTAGAAAGAAATGGAACCGTACGGCTGGCACGTGGATTGACCTCAATAACATAGACTTTTTCATCCTTGATAACAAACTGGATGTTCATCATTCCAAGGCAGTTAAGACCGATTGCTAGGCGTTTAGTATAGTCTGCGATTGTTTCTTGTACCTTTTGCGACAAGGTTTGTGGTGGGTAAACGGCCATTGAGTCACCTGAGTGGACACCAGCACGTTCGATATGCTCCATGATACCAGGGATGAGTACATTTTTACCATCTGAAATGGCATCAACTTCGCACTCTTGTCCAACGATATAAGAGTCTACAAGGACTGGATGGTCAGGACTAGCCTTAACCGCTGTACGCATGTAAGAACGAAGATCTTCTTCATTTTCTACGATTTCCATAGCACGTCCACCTAAAACATAAGATGGGCGAACTAAGACTGGGAAGCCAATCTTGCGAGCTGCAAGCACTGCTTCTTCTTCATTGGTAGCCGTTTGTCCTGGTGGCTGTGGAATACCCAGGTCTTTTAGAGCTTGCTCGAAGAGATCACGGTCTTCGGCACGGTCCAAGTCAGCTACTTGCGTACCAAGGATGGTCACACCTGCTTTTGCCAATGGCTCCGCAAGGTTGATAGCTGTTTGACCACCAAACTGAACGATAACCCCTTTTGGTTGCTCCAAGTCAATGACGTTCATAACATCTTCGAATGTCAATGGCTCAAAGTAAAGCTTGTCTGATACAGAGAAGTCTGTTGAAACGGTCTCTGGGTTTGAGTTCATGATGATAGCTTCATAACCAGCTGCCTGGATAGCCTTAACAGAGTGAACGGTTGCATAGTCAAACTCAACCCCTTGCCCGATACGGATTGGACCTGAACCTAGGACTAGGACAGATTCCTTATCAGACTTGATAGACTCATTTTCCCATCCATAGGTTGAATAGAAATATGGTGTTTCAGAGTCAAACTCTGCCGCACAAGTATCTACCATCTTATAAACTGGAACAATCTTGTTTTCCAAACGAAACTGACGAACTTGGTCTGCAGTCGTTTCCCAGAGTTCAGCAATCTTACGATCTGAGAATCCATTAAGTTTGGCAGTCTTCAAAACTTCTAAATCTTGTGGATGGGCACCTAATTCTTGCTCAATTTCAAAGATATGCAAGAGTTTATCAAGATAAAAGATATCGATTTTTGTAAGCTCTGCAATTTCTTCTGGTGTGTAGCCACGACGAATTGCTTCTGATACGTAGAAGAGACGGTCATCTTGGGCTTTGACTACTTTTTCAATCAAGTCATCATCTGAAACACTGGCAAGTTCAGGCATTTCATTGTGGTGCACCCCAATTTCAAGGGAGCGACAGGCCTTAAGGAGAGATTCTTCGATGTTTCGACCGATTGCCATGACTTCTCCTGTCGCCTTCATCTGTGTTCCAAGACGGCGCTCACCTTTTTCAAACTTGTCAAATGGGAAACGTGGAATTTTCGCAACAACGTAGTCGAGGGCTGGCTCAAACATGGCATAGGTTGAACCTGTGACTGGATTAATAACCTCATCCAAGGTCAAACCGACGGCAATCTTAGCAGCCAATTTGGCAATTGGGTAACCTGTCGCCTTAGAAGCAAGGGCTGACGAACGCGATACACGAGGGTTTACTTCGATGACATAGTACTTGAAGCTG
>NZ_DXLC01000268.1:0-2142 GCF_019414905.1 Streptococcus sp.
GGTTAGTAGATGAATATGCTTCAGAAATCGTTAAACGGATATTTTCGGAGTATATTTCAGGCAGAACGCCAACCGAGATAGCTCAAGGTTTAAGGCGTGACAAAGTCCTCACTCCTGCTCGCTACAAAAAGAAGCTGGGTGTTTCGAACTATCGAATTTTAGAGAGTGACCCTTGTTATTGGAAAACTCAGATGATTTGGCAAATATTGGAAAAAGAGGAGTATATCGGCTCAACCATTAACTTGAAAACCGCAAAAATTTCCTACAAACAGCGAAATTGTCGCCTGCGACCTCGTGAAGATTGGCTAATTTTCCCAGATAGCCACGAAGCAATTATTTCGAAGGAAGATTTCGAAATTGCAAGAAAAATGATGAACCACAAGCGAGTCGTTCAAAGGCATAACTGGAAAAACAAAACAGGACATGAAAACTTGTTTGCAGGCTTGCTTTATTGCGAAAACGAGCATAAATTAAGTTTTTGCCCACAAGAAAAAGATGGCGTGAACCTCGACCATTATAAATGTTACCATTTTAAGCGAGCTGGCGATACTTGTTCGGGCGGTCACTATCTTCGTAAAGAAGTATTGGAAAACCTAATTTTAAACGAGCTTCAAGAACTGATAAACTCGCTTCAGATTAACGAAGCAGATTTATTACAGCGCTTGAAGGATAAGTTTGAAATCAAAGAAACCAAGAAGTTTAGCGAACTGAAAAAACAGCTGACCAAAAACGAACAGCGAATGGTGGAGTTGGATACTATCATCCAGCGACTCTACGAAAAGCAACTCTTGGGTGAGATTGCGGATGACCGCTTCAAAAAATTGTGCGACAGCTATGAGGCGGAACAAGCCGAGTTGAAGGAAAAAGTCCAAACTGCCACCGCAACTCTTGGGGTGAAAATGAAATCTGCCCACAACATTGAAGAATTTATGACAACCATTCGAAAATATACTCAGCTTGAGAATTTAACCTCAAAAATTGTCAACGAATTGATTGACAAAATTATTATTCACCAACCGATTGGTAGAGGCAAGAATAGACAAATTAAACTGGAAATACACTACCGATTTATTGGTGATATTTAAGTATTTAAAAGAGCGAGTTGTAGATCACTGCTTTATATATAATAATAGGACTGCTGAGTGAAGTGTGGTATAATAGAAACATGAAATTAAAAACTACTTTGGGCCTTCTTGCTGGGCGTTCTTCCCACTTCATTTTAAGCCGTCTTGGCCGTGGAAGTACGCTTCCAGGAAAACTTGCCCTTCAATTCGATAAAGATATTTTACAAAACCTAGCTAAGAACTACGAGATTGTCGTGGTCACTGGAACCAACGGAAAAACCTTGACAACTGCTCTCACTGTCGGCATTTTAAAAGAGGTTTATGGCCAAGTTCTGACCAACCCAAGCGGTGCCAACATGATTACAGGAATTGCGACAACCTTCTTAACAGCCAAATCTTCTAAAACTGGGAAAAATATTGCCGTCCTAGAAATCGACGAAGCCAGTCTATCTCGTATCTGTGACTATATCCAGCCAAGCCTTTTTGTCATCACGAATATCTTCCGTGACCAGATGGACCGCTATGGTGAAATTTACACAACTTACAAGATGATTTTGGATGCCATTCGTAAGGTGCCTACTGCCACTGTTCTTCTTAATGGAGACAGTCCACTTTTCTACAAGCCAGCTATTCCAAATCCTGTACAGTATTTTGGTTTTGACTTGGAGAAAGGTCCAGCTCAGCTGGCTCACTATAATACCGAAGGAATCCTCTGCCCTGACTGCCAAGGCATCCTCAAATATGAGCACAATACTTATGCAAACTTGGGTGCCTATATCTGTGAAGGTTGTGGATGTAAACGTCCTGATCTCGACTATCGCTTGACAGAACTAGTTGAGTTAACCAACAATCGCTCTCGCTTTGTCATTGACGGCCAAGAATACGGCATCCAAATCGGTGGACTTTACAACATCTACAACGCCCTAGCTGCTGTGGCTATCGCCCGTTTCCTCGGCGCAGATTCCCAACTAATCAAGCAGGGATTTGATAAGAGTCGTGCTGTCTTTGGACGCCAGGAAACCTTCCATATCGGTGACAAGGAATGCACCCTCGTCTTGATTAAAAATCCAGTCGGTGC
>NZ_DXLC01000269.1:0-1699 GCF_019414905.1 Streptococcus sp.
TGTATAAGAGACAGGTGATACTATGAAGATTAGTAAGAGGCACCTGTTAAACTATTCTATTCTAGTTCCTTACTTACTTTTATCTATTTTGGGTTTGATTGTAGTCTATTCTACAACCAGTGCCATTCTTATCGAAGAAGGTAAAAGTGCCCTCCAATTGGTTCGAAGTCAGGGAATGTTTTGGATATTTAGTTTAATATTGATTGTCTTGATATATAAGCTGAAACTGAATTTTTTAAGAAAAGAACGACTTTTATTTATTGTTATGTTTGTTGAGCTGATTCTCTTAGCTCTGGCTCGCTTAATTGGTACGCCAGTCAATGGAGCCTATGGTTGGATTTCAGTAGGACCTTTGACCATTCAGCCAGCGGAGTATTTGAAGATTATCATCGTCTGGTACTTGGCCCAACGTTTTTCAAAACAACAGGATGAAATTGGTATTTACGATTTTCAAGTTTTAACTCAAAATCAATGGATTCCTCGAGCTTTTAATGATTGGCGTTTTGTCCTCTTGGTAATGATAGGAAGTTTGGCTATTTTCCCAGATTTGGGGAATGCTACAATCCTAGCGCTGGTCGCCTTGATTATGTATACAGTTAGTGGGATTGCTCATCGTTGGTTTATAGTCTTTATCGGTGTATTGTTTGGAGTTTCAGCCCTATCTCTATCAGCTATTTCTGTAATTGGGGTTGATAAGTTTTCAAAAGTTCCAGTATTTGGTTACGTGGCCAAGCGTTTCAGTGCCTACTTTAATCCCTTTGCTGATTTGGCAGGAGCTGGTCACCAACTTGCAAATTCCTACTTTGCTATGGTAAATGGTGGATGGTTTGGTTTAGGCTTAGGAAATTCAATAGAAAAACGTGGTTATTTACCAGAGGCCCATACAGACTTTGTATTTTCAATTGTCATTGAAGAGTTTGGATTTGTGGGAGCCAGTTTGATTTTGGCACTTGTCTTTTTCCTGATTTTGCGAATTATCCTAGTAGGAATTCGTGCTAAGAATCCCTTTAATTCTATGATGGCGATTGGGGTTGGGGGGATGATGTTGGTACAGGTCTTTGTCAATATCGGTGGAATTTCTGGTATTATTCCCTCGACAGGAGTAACCTTCCCCTTCTTATCGCAAGGAGGGAACAGTCTCCTAGTCTTGTCTGTAGCCATCGCCTTTGTCTTAAATATTGATGCAAGTGAAAAACGTGCCCAATTATATGAGGAGTTAGAAGCTCACTCATCAAACTATATGTAGAGCTGAGAGTGGAAAGGATTACCTATGTCTCTTCAAAAATTAGAAAACTATAGTAATAAAGCTGTCGTGCAAGAAGAAGTATTGATTTTAACAGAATTGTTAGAAGATATCACTAAAAATATGCTTGCCCCAGAGACTTTTGAAAAAATCATGCAGTTGAAGGAATTGTCAACTCAAGAAGATTATCAAGGTTTGAACCAATTAGTTACTAGTCTGACAAATGATGAAATGGCTTATATTTCACGCTATTTCTCTATCTTGCCTCTTTTGATTAATATTTCTGAAGACGTGGATTTAGCCTATGAAATCAACCATCAAAATAATATCGATCAAGATTATCTTGGTAAATTATCAGCAACGATCAAAATGGTTGCGGAAAAAGAAAACGCGGTTGAAATTCTAGAACACTTGAATGTTGTCCCTGTTTTGACAGCCCATCCAACACAAGTGCAA
>NZ_DXLC01000027.1:0-8421 GCF_019414905.1 Streptococcus sp.
CCCATGGCTGTTCATCCCAATCCCAAGAAAGTCCTGGTTATTGGGGGTGGTGACGGCGGTGTTGCTCAGGGATTAACACTCTATCCTGAACTGGAACAAATCGATATTGTGGAACCAGATGAGATGCTAGTTGAGGTCTGTCGTGAGTATTTCCCAGATTTTGCCGCAGGGCTAGATGATCCTCGTGTTACCATTTACTACCAAAATGGGCTACGCTTTTTGCGAAACTGTGAAGATGATTACGACATTATCATCAACGATGCGACGGATCCATTTGGCCATACGGAAGGGCTCTTTACAAAGGAATTTTACGGAAACAGTTATCGAGCTCTGAAGGAAGATGGTATCATGATCTACCAGCATGGGAGTCCCTTCTTTGATGAGGATGAGTCGGCTTGCCGAAGCATGCACCGAAAGGTCAATCAAGCCTTTCCAATCAGTCGGGTATATCAAGCCCATATTCCAACCAGTCCAGCTGGCTATTGGTTGTTTGGGTTTGCATCGAAAAAATACCACCCTGTCAAAGATTTTGACAAGGAAGGCTGGAAAAAACGCCAGCTTTTCACAGAATACTACACTGCAAACTTACACGTGGGAGCCTTTATGTTGCCCAAGTATGTTGAGGACATTTTAGAAGAAGAGGAAGGAAAAAAATGAGTCGTTTACTAGTTATTGGATGTGGGGGCGTTGCCCAAGTAGCTATTTCAAAGATTTGTCAAGATAGCGAAACCTTTACAGAGATTATGATTGCTAGCCGTACCAAGTCAAAATGTGATGACTTGAAGGCTAAACTGGAAGGCAAAACAAGTACAAAGATTGAGACAGCTGCTCTTGATGCTGACAAGGTAGAAGAAGTGATTGCCCTGATTGAAAACTACAAACCAGAAGCTGTTTTGAACGTAGCTTTACCATATCAAGATTTAACCATTATGGACGCTTGTTTGGCAACAGGTGTTCACTATATCGATACAGCCAACTACGAGGCTGAGGACACAGAAGACCCTGAATGGCGTGCTATCTACGAAAAACGCTGCAAGGAACTTGGTTTTACAGCCTACTTTGACTACTCATGGCAGTGGGCTTATCAAGAGAAATTCAAAAAAGCTGGCTTGACCGCTCTTCTTGGTTCTGGTTTTGATCCAGGTGTGACTAGTGTCTTTTCAGCATATGCCCTCAAACACTATTTTGATGAAATCCACTATATCGATATTTTAGACTGTAATGGTGGTGACCACGGTTATCCATTTGCGACCAACTTCAACCCAGAAATCAATCTCCGCGAGGTTTCTGCGCCAGGTTCTTACTGGGAAGATGGGAAATGGGTTGAGGTTGAAGCCATGTCTATCAAGCGTGAGTACGATTTCCCTCAAATTGGACAAAAAGATATGTATCTCCTTCACCATGAAGAAATTGAATCATTGGCCAAGAACATTCCAGGTGTCAAACGCATTCGTTTCTTTATGACTTTTGGTCAATCATACTTGACGCACATGAAATGCTTGGAAAATGTCGGTCTCCTTCGTACGGATGCCATTAACTTTAACGGCCAAGAAATCGTACCAATCCAATTCTTGAAAGCCTTACTTCCAGATCCTGCCAGCCTTGGCCCACGTACTGTTGGCAAAACTAATATTGGATGTATCTTTACAGGTGTCAAAGATGGCGTTGAAAAGACCATCTACATCTACAATGTTTGCGACCATCAGGAATGTTACGCCGAAGTTGGTTCACAAGCTATTTCTTATACAACAGGTGTTCCAGCCATGATTGGGACAAAATTAGTGATGGATGGCACTTGGAAACAACCAGGAGTTTATAACCTTGAAGAGTTTGATCCAGACCCATTCATGGAAGCTTTGAATAAATACGGTTTGCCATGGGTTGTGGTTGAAAATCCACAAATGGTGGACTAATGAAATTAGAACAAGTACCAACGCCAGCCTATGTCATTGACTTGGCCAAGTTAGAAGCCAACTGTCGCATTCTACAATATGTTCAAGAAGAAGCTGGTTGCAAGGTTTTGCTTGCCCAGAAGGCTTATTCACTCTACAAAACCTATCCCTTGATTAGCCAGTATCTATCAGGTACGACAGCCAGTGGACTCTATGAAGCTAAGCTAGCTAGAGAAGAATTTCCAGGAGAAGTCCATGTATTTGCGCCTGCTTTCAAGGATGAGGACATGGAGGAATTGCTGGAGATAACAGACCATATCGTTTTTAATTCTGAGAGACAGTTGCGTAAGCATGGTTCGTGTTGTCGTGAGGCTGGTATCAGTGTTGGTTTACGTCTCAATCCTCAATGTTCAACTCAAGGAGATCACGCGCTCTATGACCCTTGTGCACCTGGCTCCCGTTTCGGAGTTACTCTAGACAAGATTCCTAGTGATTTGCTGGAATTGGTAGACGGTCTTCATTTTCATACCCTTTGCGAGCAGGGAGCAGATGATTTACAAACAACTTTGAAAGCAGTAGAAGCGCAGTTTGGTCCCTACTTACATGAGGTCAAATGGCTCAATATGGGTGGTGGTCATCACATCACAAGAGAGGACTATGATGTAGATTTGCTGATTTCAGAAATCAAGCGTATCCGAGAAACTTACAATCTTGAAATCTATATCGAGCCTGGTGAAGCTATTGCGCTCAATGCTGGTTATCTAGCAACTGAAGTATTGGATATTGTCGAAAACGGTATGGAAATCTTGGTTTTAGATGCCTCTGCGACCTGCCATATGCCTGACGTACTTGAGATGCCCTATCGTCCACCTTTGAGAAATGGCTTTGAGGCACAGGAAAAAGCCCATACATATAGACTTTCTTCCAATACTTGTCTGACAGGAGATGTGATCGGTGATTATAGCTTTGAAAATCCAGTCCAAATCGGAGACAAACTTTATTTCGAAGACATGGCCATTTATTCTTTTGTTAAAAATAATACCTTTAATGGTATTGGATTGCCAAGTCTCTATCTCATGGATGAACAGGGAGACTGCAGCTTAGTCAAAGCCTTTGGCTATCAAGATTTTAAAGGGAGATTATCATGATGAACAGTCCAAAAAAATTAGGCTATCGTATGCCAGCAGAGTACGAACCCCATCATGGTACCCTCATGATATGGCCGACTCGACCAGGTTCATGGCCCTTTCAAGGTAAGGCAGCTAAAAAGGCTTTTAGCCAGATTATCAAAACCATAGCAGAAGGGGAAAGAGTTTATCTCTTGGTGGAGCAAGACTATCTATCTGAAGCCCAAGACTACCTTGGAGATAGCGTTATTTATCTAGACATTCCCACCAATGACGCCTGGGCGCGTGATACAGGTCCGACCATTCTCCTCAATGATAAAAGGGAAAAGTTGGCAGTCAATTGGTCTTTCAATGCTTGGGGTGGTGCTGTTGATGGTCTTTATCAAGATTATGAAGAGGATGACCAAGTAGCTAGTCGTTTTGCTGAGGCCTTGGAAATGCCTGTTTACGATGCTAAGCCTTTTGTCCTAGAAGGCGGAGCGATACATAGCGATGGTCAAGGAACCATTCTCGTGACTGAAAGTTGCTTGCTTAGTCCTGGTCGCAATCCTCATCTCAGTAAGGAAGAAATCGAAAATACCTTATTAGAGTGCCTTGGCGCTGAAAAAGTTATTTGGCTTCCTTATGGTATTTATCAGGACGAAACCAATGAACACGTTGACAACGTTGCAGCCTTTGTTGGTCCTGCAGAGCTTGTTTTGGCTTGGACAGACGACGAAAGTGATCCTCAATATGCCATGTCAACAGCTGATTTAGCGCTTTTAGAAAAGGAAACAGATGCAAAAGGTCGTCACTTCATTATTCATAAATTACCTATCCCTGCAGTTCGACAAGTTGTGACAGAAGAAGATCTTCCTGGTTATTCCTACGAAGAAGGAGAAGAAGAGCGATACGCAGGTGAAAGGCTTGCTGCCTCCTATGTCAATTTCTATATTGCCAACAAGTCTGTTTTAGTGCCACAGTTTCAGGATAAAAACGACCAAGTAGCCTTAGATATCCTCAGTAAGTGTTTCCCAGACCGTAAAGTTGTCGGAATACCAGCCAGAGATATTCTCTTAGGTGGTGGAAATATTCACTGTATCACCCAACAAATCCCAGAATAGGAGAAAAAGATGAGAAATGTAAAAGTTTCAGCCATTCAGATGCAATGTGCCAAGGATGTGGAAACAAATATTCAAACAGCAGAGCGTTTAGTACGTCAGGCTGCAGAACAAGGCGCACAAATTGTTCTCTTGCCCGAGTTGTTTGAACGTCCCTATTTCTGTCAGGAACGCCAGTATGACTACTACCAGCATGCCCAATCCGTAGCAGAAAATACTGCCATTCAGCATTTTAAGGTGATTGCTAAGGAACTACAGGTTGTTTTACCGATTAGTTTCTATGAAAAAGATGGCAATGTCTTATATAACTCTATTGCCGTCATTGATGCAGATGGAGAAGTGCTGGGCGTTTATCGAAAGACCCACATACCAGACGACCATTACTATCAAGAGAAATTTTATTTTACGCCTGGCAATACAGGTTTCAAGGTCTGGGATACGCGCTATGCTAAGATTGGGATCGGTATCTGTTGGGATCAATGGTTCCCTGAAACAGCGCGCTGTCTTGCGTTAAATGGGGCAGAATTGCTCTTTTATCCAACTGCTATTGGCTCTGAGCCTATCCTAGATACGGACAGTTGTGGTCATTGGCAACGTACCATGCAAGGACACGCAGCAGCTAATATTGTTCCAGTCATTGCAGCCAATCGCTATGGCTTTGAAGAAGTCGCTCCAAGTGAGGAAAATGGTGGACAGAGTTCCAGTCTTGACTTCTACGGTTCATCCTTTATGACGGATGAAACAGGCGCTATTCTAGAACGAGCTGAAAGACAAGCTGAAGCTGTTCTGTTAGTAACTTATGACCTAGATAAGGGAGCAAGCGAGCGCCTAAACTGGGGCTTGTTTCGAGATAGAAGACCCGAAATGTATCAACGGATTACGGATTAGTAGGAGAGAAATGAGAGATTCATTCTGCTGGATTAACTTCTTATTTGCAACTATAAGATACTAGGTCATCTAGCAAGGAGCATGAGGTGATTCAAGCCTTTTCCGGTACAGAAGGAATCATGCGTTTTGACCAAGGTGGGATTGACCTCGTTTTGCTAGATATCATGCTTCCTGGGAAAAATGGGGATCAGGTTTTAAAAGCCATCAGGGAACAAAGTCAAACTCCAGTCATTATGCTAACGGCTTTGAGCGATAAGAAGTTAATCAGTCAATACCTCTTAGACGGTGCCAATGATTACATAGTCAAACCTTTTGATTTGGACGAAGTCTTTGCTAGAGTTACTGTTCAATTACGCCAAAGTGCAGAAAAACAGCCTATGGAAATAGGAAAAACTGAACATCTGCCACAAAACTTGAAAAATATCCAGTTTGATGCAGAAAGTTTTGAAATCAAAAATAGTCAGGAAACGATTCGCCTTGCCAAGAAAGAATGCTTGATTCTCCAAACTCTCCTCAAACATCCTAAGAAAATTTTTACCAAGGAAGAACTTTATGAATTGGTCTGGGAGGATAGCTACCTACCTGGAGATAATACCCTCAATACGCATTTGAGTAATCTTCGTAAAAAATTAAACCAGCTTGACCCAAATCAAGAATATATTGAAACCATTTGGGGAGTTGGAGTAAGATTAAAAGGAGACAAGCAATGACCTACATGATAATTTTTGTCCTACTAGTACTCCTAATTATTTTATCGATTGCATTGATTCGCTATCATCTAGCACTTAAAAACTTGAGTCAACAGATTGAAGATAAAATTCTCACAGGTAGTATGAAAAGAGTCGGAATCAGCATTTTTTCCAAACATTTTTTACATCTCTACCAGCAGATTGAGAATCTATTTCAGGAAGTAGAGCAATCTCGATTGGTTATGAAAAGGGAAAAGCAGACTCTGGATATGGCCATCAGCAATATTGCCCATGATATTCGGACACCTCTGACTATCGCTTCAGGTTACACCCAACAATTGATAAAATCTCCTGAAGACAAAGCAGAAACCCTACAAAAAATAGCCCAGCATCTTGATTTAGTTTCCAAACGTTTGGAGGCTCTCATAGAATACCGTCGTTTGATGGAAGGAGCTGTCAAACCGAAACTGGAAGAAATAGATCTCTCAGCTTTTATCACCAAGAAGACTTTGGCTTATTATGATGTTTTTCAGGTGGCAAATATCATGCTTGATTTTAAGGTTGAAACTGGTCTGAAAATGAGGACTGATGAAGACTTACTGGATCGAATTTTACAAAATTTGCTTGGGAATGTCCTCAAACATGGCAAGGAAGAAGCGCGACTATCTTTGAGAAAGGAAAAGGAACAGCTTATCTTAGAGATTGCAAACCTTGTCAAACTCAGCAACCGTTTTTATTCTGAAAATCTATCAGACACGGAAGAATCCTCTGGTTTAGGTCTTTATATCACTGAGGAATTATGCCATCTTCTCGGTGCAGAGATGAAACTAAGCACAGATGGGCAGTGGTTGTCGGTTTTCATTTACTTTTAACGAAATAAACCTCCTCTGTAGCCTAGAGGAGGTCATTTTTTATAAACTTTTCTTTTTGAAAACTTCCAGTCCACTTAGATTAAAGATTACAATAACAGCTAAGGTAACTATAAGTGTATAGAAAATGGATTCACTATTAGCAGTCATAGCATAGAAAAACTGCAATGATAAATATGGCAAAATTTTGATACTTGGGAAGATGAGCATTGGCATAGATAGTAAGATAGAGCTGACCAAATAACCAATAAATACAGCAAGATAAGAATGACTCACATAGAGAATAAAAGAAACGATGGAAAGCCAAGCAAGTAGGCAAAGAAATTGAAGGAAAATGGTTATCAGTAGATTTCCAATAAAGCCATCAGGCATAGTTCCAAATCCATTTAAGATAGTTGCTGGAATAAAGGCAATCACAAGACAGATGATGACTTGTAAAAGTGCAATACAAGCTAATACAAAGGCTTTGGCAAGGAAAAACTCGGTACGAGAGACACCCACTGTTAAATTATTTTTATAGAGTTTGCCGATTAAATCAACTCCAAGAACGAGGCAGGCTAGGATTATGCAGAGAAAAACGAGGTTTGAACCTTGACTAGATGCGTTAATAAGTGCTTGTACACCGTCCCAACCATGGGTCGGAATTTCTGGTTCTTCTGTCTGTATTGCCATCAGATGGCCAGTAGCTCCTATACTTGCCCCCATTAGCATGAGAGCAAAGAGAATGAACTCTGTAATCCAGAATCCTTTGGAACGGAAAAGACGGTAAAAGTCTGCTTGAATGGTATGTATCATGATTTTCCTCCTATTCGACCAATTGAGTGAAGTATTCTTCTAGGTTTTGACGGGCATAGTAAATTTCGTCAATAGCGACATCTGCCAAAGTTAGTTCCTTGAGAATCTGTTTGACATCTTGTTCCTGACCAAAGATATGGATTTCATTTTCTGGATTAACAACCTTGAACTGGAGCTGGATTTGTTCTTTCAATAATTGGCAAGCTTTCTCTTTGTCAGCTGTCTTAAGCACAATATAATCCTCACTTAGTGTTTCAAATTCAGCTTTGCTGATTTCACGAATAATCTTTCCTTGATCTAAAATACCAAAGCGATTGGCAAGGAGATAGAGTTCTGACAGGATATGGCTAGAGATGAGAATGGTTATCCCTTTTTCTTGATTGAGCCGTTGAATCATCAGACGAAATTCTTTGATACCGATTGGGTCGAGACCGTTGATAGGTTCATCTAAGATTAGGAAGTCTGGTTTGGATAGGAGGGCAATGGCGATGCCAAGTCTTTGTTTCATTCCTAGCGAGAAATCACGAAAGACTTTATTACCTGTATTTGGTAAACCTACATAGTCTAGCGTTTCTCGAATGACTTGATCAGCATTTGGAATATGGCGAATCATACAATAATATTTCAGATTTTGGTAGGCTGTTAAGTGATTATGTGCTACGGGTGATTCGATAACAGAACCTACTCGAGATAGAGCCTTGGTCCACTCATTTTCCGATTGACTAGAAAAGAGGGAAACAGTTCCTTTATCCGCAAACAGTAGTTGCGTAATAATTTTTATCAACGTGGTCTTCCCAGCTCCGTTCTTTCCGATAAGTCCATAAATATCTCCCTCTCTTATCGTTAGATGAAGATCCTGAAGAATAGCTTGTTTGTCAAAGTTTTTGGACAATCCATGAATGTCAAGTACTGTTTTCATGATTCTCTCCTTTTGATTTATTTTGTTAAGTTTAGTATAAAGCATAGAAATCAAAGAAAGCTCAAGAATTTCTAAAGAGTTTCTAAAGTTTTAGGAATTCTTAAATAGCAAAACCCAGTTGACACGAACTGGGCTTCTTGAT
>NZ_DXLC01000270.1:0-16433 GCF_019414905.1 Streptococcus sp.
CTTTATTTAATGATTATAGTATACACACCTAACCTTAAATAGAACTTAAAATTTCTCCTATTTTCTTAATTTTTAAAACTATGAATTGGTGCTGGGATTTGTCCTCCACGAGAGATGAAATCGAAAGACGAAGCCCCATTGACCTTCATAACAGGCGCAGTTCCTAATAGGCCACCAAATTCAATCATATCGCCTTCTTTTCCTTTTGGAATAATACGAACAGCTGTTGTTTTCATGTTAATGACACCAATTGCCGCTTCATCTGCAATCATAGCCGCAATGGTTTCAGCAGGTGTATCCTCCGGAATGGCAATCATATCCAAGCCAACGGAACAGATAGCCGTCATAGCTTCTAGTTTTTCTAGATTAAGAGAGCCATTTTGCACTGCAGCAATCATTCCTTCATCCTCTGAAACAGGGATAAAGGCACCAGACAAACCACCAACTTGGTTGCAGGCCATAACTCCGCCCTTCTTAACTTGGTCATTCAAGAGAGCCAAGGCAGCCGTCGTCCCGTGTGTTCCAACTGTTTCTAGCCCCATTTCCTCAAGGACACGTGCAACAGAATCTCCAACCGCAGGAGTTGGCGCCAAACTCAAGTCCACAATACCAAACTCCACACCCAGTCTTTCACTAGCCATCTGACCAACCAATTGACCGATACGAGTGATTTTGAAGGCAGTCTTCTTGACTGTTTCTGCTACTACATCAAAGCTCTGTCCACGAACTTTTTCCAAGGCACGTTTCACCACACCAGGACCAGAAACTCCGACATTGATGATAACATCAGCTTCCCCAACACCGTGGAAGGCACCCGCCATAAACGGATTGTCCTCAACAGCATTAGCGAATACAACCAACTTAGCTGCCCCCATATCAGATAGAGTTGCTGTTTCCTTGATAACTCGTCCCATATCTGCCACAGCCGTCATATTAATACCAGACTTGGTTGAACCGATATTGACTGAAGAGCAGACTTTGTCCGTTTCAGCCAAAGCGCGAGGAATAGAATTGATAAGAATCTCATCTCCCTTTTGATAACCCTTTTGTACCAAGGCTGAAAAACCACCAATAAAGTCCACACCAATCTCTTTCGCAGCCTTATCAAGTGCTTTTGCCAGAACCACATAGTCTGTCGCATCTGTCGCTGCTCCAATCAGAGAAATAGGAGTCACCGATACACGCTTATTAACGATAGGAATTCCCAACTCAGCTGCAATCTCATCGCCAACAGCCACTAAATTAGCTGCCTTGCTCGTAATCTTTTGATAAATTTTCTCCGCAGCCCGATTGATATCTGGATCAATACAGTCCAAAAGGGAAATTCCCATTGTAATAGTTCTGATATCGAAGTTCTGCTCCTCAATCATGGCGATGGTTTCAGTAACTTGTCTAATATCCATGATAACCTCCTAGATATTATACATAGCTTCGAAAATGGCAGCACTCTGAATATTGATTTTTACATTCAAAGTTTCCCCAAAGGCTTCAAACTCTTTACGAAGATAGGTAAAATCTTGCTTTTCATCATTAGAGACGACAGCCATCATTGTGAAATATTCATCCAAGACAGTTTGAGAGATATCATCGATATTCAAACCTAATTCTGCAATTTTACCAGAAACACCTGCAACAATTCCAGATTTATCTTTACCAACAACAGTTATAATCGCTTTCATAAGCAAACTCCAATTCTTCTTTTAATAGGAAACCTGAACATTAAACAGGATTCTTTTCAAATAGTATAGCATAATTCTAACTAAAATACTCAAAAACGCCTGCTTACGAAGTTGTTCTTAAGAAAAAAACAATTTCGTAAACAAGCGTCTACTATCCCAACTTATGATGAGTGTTCCCGCTAGGACCGAAATCCTAGCGGTAGACCAGAGCTAGACTAAGAGCACAAGACTCCATCATCATAACACTCAACAAAATTGATGATTTTATACTAATTCGATGATCGCCATTGGCGCTGCATCACCACGACGTGGTTCAGTTTTAAGGATACGAGTGTATCCACCGTTACGTTCAGCATAACGAGGTGCGATTTCTGAGAACAATTTTTGAAGTGCTGTAGTAGAAGTGTACTTATCAGTTGCTTCATCATAGTTTTCAGATGCGATTTCATTACGCACGAAAGCAGCTGCTTGACGACGTGCATGTAAATCACCACGTTTACCTAGAGTAATCATTTTTTCAACAGTTTTACGGATTTCTTTAGCACGAGCTTCAGTTGTCACGATTGATTCGTTGATCAAAAGGTCAGTTGTCAAATCGCGAAGCATTGCTTTACGTTGTGAGCTAGTGCGTCCTAGTTTACGGTAAGCCATGTATTCCTCCTTTATTTATCTTTTAATCCAAGACCCAAATCAATGAGTTTGAGTTTCACTTCTTCCAAACTCTTGCGTCCAAGATTTCGTACTTTCATCATCTCTGCTTCAGATTTTTCTGTCAAATCATGCACAGTATTGATACCGGCACGTTTCAAACAGTTGTATGAACGCACAGACAAGTCCAGTTCCTCAATCGTACGATCCAAAATACGGTCGTCAGATTCAGTATCAGCTTCTTTCATCACTTCAGTTGACTTAGCAATCTCAGTAAGATTTGTAAACAAATCAAGATGTTCTGTCAAAATACGTGCTGAAAGCCCTAAAGCATCTTCTGGAATAATTGTTCCATTTGTCAAGATTTCAAGGGTTAGTTTGTCAAATCCATCATTGCTACCTACACGAGCAGGTTCAACTTGATAGTTGACTTTGGTAACTGGTGTATAAATAGAATCTACAGCAAGTGTCCCAACTGGTGCATTATCCTTTTTATTTTCATCTGCAGGTACATATCCACGACCACTGTTAACAGTCATAGTCGCTTTTAGAGAAGAACCTTCACCGATTGTAAAGAGATAATGATCTGGATTTACAATTTCAATATCGCTATCTGTCAAAATGTCACCAGCTGTTACTTCAGCAGGACCTTCAACATCCAGTTCGATGATTTTTTCGTCTTCAACGTACGATTTCACTGCAATTCCTTTAATGTTCAGAATGATTTGCATCACGTCTTCACGAACACCTGGAACTGTGTCAAACTCATGTAACACACCATCAATGTTAATAGATGTCACAGCTGCTCCTGGTAGAGAAGCTAGAAGTACACGACGAAGAGAGTTACCAAGAGTTGTACCGTAGCCACGTTCAAGTGGTTCGATTACAAACTTGCCATAATCTTTATTTTCATCAATTTTTGTTATATTTGGTTTTTCAAACTCAATCATTTAGTTACTCCCTCTTAAACGAAAAGCAGTGTAATGCGATGATTATACACGGCGACGTTTTGGAGGACGAGCACCATTGTGTGGCACTGGAGTCACATCACGAATTGCTGTTACTTCAAGACCAGCGGCAGCAAGCGCACGAATAGCTGACTCACGACCAGAACCTGGACCTTTTACAGTAACTTCAACTGATTTAAGACCGTGTTCTTGTGCAGATTTAGCAGCAGCTTCAGAAGCCATTTGAGCAGCGAATGGTGTAGATTTACGAGAACCTTTGAAACCAAGAGCACCAGCTGATGACCAAGCAATTGCATTACCATGCACATCAGTAATCATAACAATAGTGTTATTAAATGTAGCGTGAATATGAGCAATACCAGATTCGATATTCTTTTTCACACGACGTTTACGTGTTGGTTTAGCCAAGACTTTTACCTCCTATATTATTTTTTCTTACCAGCGATCGCAACAGCTTTACCTTTACGAGTGCGAGCGTTGTTTTTAGTGTTTTGTCCACGGACAGGAAGTCCACGACGGTGACGGATACCACGGTATGAACCGATTTCCATCAAACGTTTGATGTTCAAGTTTACTTCACGACGAAGGTCACCTTCAACTTTGATTGCATCCACTTCACGACGGATAGCATCTTCTTGATCTGATGTAAGATCACGTACACGAACATCTTCTGAGATTCCAGCAGCAGCCAAAATTTTCTTAGATGTTGCAAGTCCGATACCATAAACATAAGTCAATGAGATTACTACGCGTTTGTCATTTGGAATGTCAACTCCAGCAATACGAGCCATGTTTTCTCCTTTCTATCTTATCCTTGACGTTGTTTGTGTTTTGGATTTGCTGGGCAAATTACCATAACACGACCATTACGACGAATTACTTTACAGTATTCGCAAATTGGTTTGACCGATGGTCTTACTTTCATTTCTTATCCCTCCAAGTTTTTCGATTATTTAAAGCGGTAAGTGATACGTCCACGTGTCAAGTCATATGGACTCATTTCGACAGTAACACGATCTCCCGCTAAAATACGAATATAGTTTTTACGAATTTTACCAGAAACTGTTGCTAAAATCTGATGTCCATTTTCAAGTTCAACCGTAAACATTGCATTCGGCATAGTATCAACTACTTTACCTTCAACTTCAATCACATCGTCTTTTGCCACGCAAAAGTACCTCCATAAATTTCGATTCGATGCCTCTAGACACAGAGACAACAATTATAAGTCAGACTATTTCAGTATAACATTTGTAGCTGATTTTTGCAAGTGTGAAAAGCGCTTTATTTCAAATTTGTCAATACTTTTTCGATATCTGAGAAGACATCATTGATATCTTGATTACCTTCGATGTCATGAACCAAACCTTTGGCACGGTAGTGAGCAATGATTGGCTCCCCTTGAGCAATATTCACATCCAAACGACGTTTTACTGTCTCAGGCTTATCATCTTCACGTTGGTAGTAATCTTCTTCTTTATAGTCAACTGGTGGGTTAAAGACCTTGTGGAAAGTTTCTCCAGTTACGCGATGGATGATACGACCACTCAAACGTTCCAAGAGACTGTCAGGATTCACTTCAATATTGATAACACCTTCTAGTTCAATGCCAAGTTCAGCCAATGTTTTGTCCAAAGCATAAGCTTGTTCAATTGTACGTGGGTAACCATCCAACAAGAATCCTGTTTCTTTAATATCATCTTGTGAAAGACGTTCTTTTACGATTCCATTTGTAACTTCGTCAGGAACCAATTCACCCTTGTCAATGTATGACTTAGCAAGAACACCCATTTCAGTTTGATTTGCCATAGCAGCGCGGAACATATCACCTGTTGAGATATGTGCAACATGGAATTGTTCTACGATTTTTGCTGCTTGAGTTCCCTTACCTGCACCAGGTAAGCCCATAATCAAAAGATTCATGATCTGATCTCCTTATTTTATTTTTAAATAGAAGCAAAAAGTCTTTTCACCCCTATTTAAAAACAAAATAGAAGAGGGGAGACCAAACTCTCACTAATGCCAGAGTCAAACCTCCACTCCCTCAGCATTTACTGATTCCGTAAATACTTTTATTCTGTTCTGTCCATGAAACCAACATACTTACGTTTCAATAGGTAACCTTCCAATTGTTTGATTCCTTCAATACCTGTAGAGATAATGATCAAAAGACTAGTTCCTCCAAAAGCAACTGCTTCTGAAAGTCCGAAAACATCTTTTGCTACAATCGGTAAAATAGAAATCACACCAAGGAAGAGGGAACCAACTGTTGCAAGACGACGAAGAAGTTTAGACATATATTCTTCTGTACCTTTACCAGGACGAACTCCGTGGATATAGGCACCGCTCTTTTGTAGGTTCTCTGCCGCTTTTTCAGGATTAATCTGTACAAACGTATAGAAGAATGTAAAGAGAATAATCAATAAAGCATACATGGCGATACCAGTTGGTGAAGTTGTTGCCAGCATTTCTTGTGCTGTTCTTACCCAAGCCCAATCATGACCTGTAGCGCTTAAAAACTGTAGAATAGCTGCTGGCGCCGCAGTAATCGAACTTGCGAAGATAACAGGGATAACTCCAGCAGGGTTGACCTTCAAAGGAAGGTAAGAGCTAGATGGAGCACCTTGTGCAACCTTAGTATATTGGATTGGAATTTTGTATTCTGCTTGTTGAACATAAGTTGTAAAGTAAATGATCAACAATACAGTAATAATCAAAATGATTACGAAAATGATAGATGAGTTGATACGGCTACTTGGGACGTTCACAAAGTAGTCCACATAGATGCCCTGAATCATCTCTGGGATTGAGGAAACAATCCCGGCAAAGATGATCATAGAAACACCATTTCCGTATCCCTTATCTGTAATTTGCTCCCCCAACCAAGTAACAATCATGCTACCAGCTGTTAAGATGATACCAATCATGATAAAGACTTGTGGAGTAAGAGCTGTTTTCAACAATTGAGCTCCAGCCAAAGTATTAAAACCAGCTGTGATCCCGATAGATTGCACAAAAGCGAGAACTAGAGCAATATAACGAGTAGCTTGATTCAATTTTCTTCGACCTACTTCCCCTTGTTTACCCCACTCTACAAACTTGGGTAAAATATCCATTTGCAAGAGTTGGACAACGATAGAGGCCGTAATGTAGGGACTAACACCAAGAGCAAAAACTGAAAAGTTTTTCATGGCATTCCCTGACACCAAGCTCAACATGTTTAAGAAGGATAATCCACTTAAAGCATTCAAGCTATTGGCATTCACACCGGGAACTGTAATGCTAGTTCCGATACGAAAGACCAAAACGATAAAAATTGTAAATAAAATTTTTGATCGAACCTGCTTGACTTTAAGAGCTTCTCTTAATAATTTAAAAAACATAGGTCACCTCTCTTAGATGACTTCTACTGAACCACCTTTAGCAGTGATAGCTTCTTCAGCTGATTTAGAGAATTTAGCTGCTTTCACAGTCAATTTCTTAGTCAACTCACCGTTACCAAGAATTTTAATACCTGATTTTTCAGCTTTAACAATTCCTGCTTCGATAAGAACAACTGGAGTAACTTCAGCACCATCTTCAAAGACGTTCAATTGGTCAAGGTTCACAATTGCGTATTCTTTAGCGTTGATGTTAGTGAATCCACGTTTTGGAAGACGACGGAACAATGGAGTTTGTCCACCTTCAAAACCAAGGCGAACTCCGCCACCGCTACGAGCTTTTTGACCTTTTTGACCACGACCAGATGTTTTACCGTTACCTGATGAAGTACCACGACCAACGCGGTTACGTACTTTACGAGAACCTTCTGCAGGTTTCAATTCATGAAGTTTCATTTTTATTTTCTCCTCTTTTGTAAAATGCTAGCGCCGATAAGGGAGAAAAGGTTGTCTCCCCCATCAACTCGCCTATACGACGTCATCATAGATGACTATATCTAGTTTTAGGGGATGGTATAGTGCACATCCCCTAAAAATTCATTAGTTTACTTCTTCAACTGTTACCAAGTGAGATACTGCTGTGATCATACCACGGATAGCAGCGTTATCTTCTTTAATAACAGAGCTGTTCAATTTGCCAAGTCCAAGTGCTACAACAGTTTTACGTTGTGATGGAATGCGTCCGATTGGAGACTTAGTCAAAGTAATTTTAATTTGAGCCATTTTATCCCCTTTCTTATGCCAAATCAGAAACTGAAATACCACGAAGGGCAGCAACTTCTTCAGCGCGTTTCAATTGTTTCAAACCTTCAACAGTTGCACGAACAATGTTGATTGGAGTGTTAGAACCAAGTGATTTAGATGTAATATCTGCCACACCTGCCAATTCCACAACGGCACGAACTGCACCACCAGCGGCAACTCCAGAACCTTCTACAGCAGGTTTCAACAATACTTTAGCTCCACCGAATTCTGAAAGAACTTCGTGTGGGATTGTTGTTCCAACCATAGGAACTTCGATCAAGTTTTTCTTAGCATCATCTACTGCTTTACGGATTGCTTCTGGAACTTCTTGAGCTTTACCAGTACCAAATCCTACGCGACCGTTGTGGTCACCAACAACAACAAGAGCTGCGAAACGAAGACGACGTCCACCTTTAACAACTTTTGTAACACGGTTGACAGCAACTACGCGTTCTTCTAATTCAACTGCATTGTCTTTAAATGCCATTTTCTAGTGTCCTCCTATTAGAATTTCAATCCGTTTTCACGAGCTGCATCAGCCAAAGCTTTCACACGTCCGTGATATAGATATCCACCGCGGTCGAACACCACTTCTGAAATACCTTTAGCGTTTGCACGTTCTGCAACGAGTTTACCGACAGCAACGGCTTGTTCAGTTTTAGTTCCTTTTGAAACTTCTTTGTCAAGAGTTGAAGCACTTGCGAGCGTTACACCCGCTACGTCATCAATCACTTGAGCGTAGATGCCTGTATTAGAACGGAATACGTTCAAACGTGGGCGATCAGCAGTTCCAGAGAGTTTTCCGCGAACGCGACGGTGGCGTTTTTGGCGGAGTTTGTTTTTATCTGGTTTTGAAATCACAGTTTTCACCTCTTTAGTTTTAAATCGTGTGCTATGCACAAAGTTGGAAAATAGGTTGGTAGTTGAAAATCAACCACTCAACATTATTTACCTGTTTTACCTTCTTTACGGCGAACGAATTCACCAACGTAACGGATACCTTTACCTTTATATGGTTCTGGTGAACGAAGGCTACGTACGTAAGCAGCTGTTTGACCAACTACTTCTTTTGAAATTCCGCTAACAACGATTGTTGTTGGGTTTGGAAGTTCAAAAGTAATTCCTTCTGGAGCTTCAACTTCATCTGGATGAGATTTACCAACAGCCAAAACAAGTTTAGATCCTTGAAGTTGTGCACGGTAACCAACCCCACGCATTTCAAGTTCTTTCTTGAATCCTTCTGATACACCAACAACCATGTTGTTCAAAAGGGCACGAGTAGTTCCGTGGATAGTTTTCATTTCTTTTGAATCGTTTGGACGGTGAAGAGTTACTTCAGTACCTTCCACACGGATTTCAATATCTTTTGAGAACTCACGAGTAAGTTCTCCTTTAGGTCCTTTTACAGTTACAACGTTGTCATTGTTAGTGAGTTCAACACCAGCAGGCAACACGATAACTTTATTACCAATACGTGACATGTTTATTTTCTCCTGTTAAATTGTCAGGCCAAAACGGCCAGTTTTCACGGGGTTCAATCGATTTCTCGATTTAAAGGAACATTTAGGTTTCAATTTCAAAGTGAATCTAGGCATCGTCTCGCAGGCTTAACTTTGGGTTAGGCAAGAGACGATAACGAAGAGTCACAAAGAAATTGGGAGCTAAATATTACCAAACGTAAGCGATAACCTCACCACCAACATTCTTTTGGCGTGCTTCTTTATCAGTAAGCAAACCTTCAGAAGTTGAAAGGATAGCAATTCCAAGTCCGTTAAGAACTTTTGGAAGGTCTTCACGTTTTTTGTAGACACGAAGTCCTGGTTTAGAAACACGTTTTAAGTTAGTGATAACTTTTTCACCGTTTGGTCCGTATTTAAGGAATACACGGATGATGCCTTGTTTGTCATCTTCGATGATTTCTACGTTCTTAACAAAACCTTCGCGTTTAAGGATTTCAGCAATCCCTTTTTTGATATTTGATGCAGGTACTTCAAGTACTTCGTGTTTAGCTTGGTTAGCGTTACGAATACGAGTTAGGAAGTCTGCGATTGGGTCAGTCATAACCATTTTGTTTTTCTCCTCTTACTAGTAGTTTGCAAGTTGCACTTGCTAGTTAATACATGATACAAAGAGCGTAACAGCACGAGCAAAAATAGGCAATTTGATGCAGGAGCGATGCTCCAAAGAAAATTGGTCTTTTTTGCCAAAGCTGTAGCTCGTGTTCAAATTGGAAACCCCAACTGAACCTGGGCTAAACTCTGTGTGAAAAAGATAAACTTTCCTAGAAACTTCAGTTTTTTCGTCAAGTTCCTATTTTCACTTAGAGTTTTGACGCCCTTGATATCTTAAATTACCAAGATGCTTTTGTTACACCAGGGATTTGACCTTTATATGCCAATTCACGGAAGCAAACACGGCAAAGTTTAAACTTGCGGTAAACTGAGTGTGGACGTCCACAACGTTCACAGCGAGTGTATGCTTGAGTAGAGAACTTCGCTGGGCGTTTGTTCTTAGCAATCATAGATTTTTTAGCCATTAGTTATACCTCCTATATTATTTTGCAAAAGGCATTCCAAGGCCTGTAAGCAATGCACGTGACTCTTCGTCAGTGTTAGCAGTTGTTACGATAACGATGTCAAGACCACGAGTTTTGTCAACATCATCGAAGTTGATTTCTGGGAAGATCAATTGTTCTTTCACACCAAGTGTGTAGTTTCCGCGTCCATCAAATGATTTTGTTGGAACACCGTGGAAGTCACGTACACGTGGAAGTGAAACTGAAACCAATTTATCCAAGAATTCGTACATACGTTCACCACGAAGGGTAACTTTTGCACCGATCGCTACACCTTCACGAAGACGGAAGCCGGCGATTGATTTTTTAGCTTTAGTGATAAGTGGTTTTTGACCTGAGATAAGTGCTAATTCTTCAGCAGCTTTTTCAAGGCTTTTGGCGTTTGATACAGCTTCACCAACACCCATGTTCAAAACGATCTTATCTACTTTAGGCACAGCCATCACTGATGAGTAGTTGAATTGTTCTGTCAAAGCAGGAACTACTTCATTAAGATATTTTTCTTTTAAACGATTTGCCATTATACTTCTCCTTTCCTTCGTGATTAATCAAGCACTTCGCCTGATTTTTTGTTGTAGCGAACTTTTTTACCGTCTACAAATTTGTAACCAACACGACCAGCTACACCATTTTTGTCCAAAACTTGAACGTTTGATACGTGGATAGCTGCTTCTTTCTCGATGATACCACCTTGAGGAAGCTCGTTAGTTGGACGTTGGTGTTTCTTAACGATGTTAACACCTTCAACGATAACTTTGTTTACTTTTGGAAGGGCAGTAAGGACAACAGCTTCTGTTCCCTTATCTTTACCAGCGATTACGCGAACTTTGTCGCCTTTTTTTACAAACATTAGGTTTCTCCTTGATTTTTCTTACGCCCATAAGGGCACCCTAGCTTGAAGCTAGGGGACTAGTTTGTTTCTAAAAATTAAAGTACTTCTGGAGCAAGTGACACGATCTTCATGAAGCCACCTTCACGCAATTCACGTGCAACTGGGCCAAAGATACGTGTTCCGCGAGGAGTTTTGTCTTCACGGATGATAACTGCTGCGTTTTCGTCAAATTTGATGTATGAACCATCAGCACGACGAGCACCTGATTTAGTACGAACGATAACTGCTTTAACAACGTCACCTTTTTTAACCGCACCACCAGGAGTAGCTTGTTTTACAGATGCCACGATAACATCACCGATGTTTGCAAATTTACGTCCTGAACCACCAAGAACTTTGATAGTCAAGATTTCGCGAGCACCGCTGTTGTCTGCGACTTTCAAACGAGTTTCTGTTTGAATCATTTCAGTTTTCTCCTTTCAGGTTTGATTAGATGATGACCGCTTCTTCAACAACTTCTACAAGACGGAAACGTTTTGTAGCTGAAAGCGGACGAGTTTCCATGATACGTACGATATCGCCTTCTTTGGCAACATTGTTTTCATCATGAGCTTTGTATTTTTTAGAGTAGTTAATACGTTTACCATAGACTGGGTGGTTACGTTTTGTTTCAACTACAACTGTGATTGTTTTGTCCATTTTGTCAGATACAACACGTCCAACAAGAACTTTACGATTATTGCGTTCCATTGAAATTTCTCCTTCCCTAGTCTATTATTTCGCTTCAGATTGAACTGTTTTGATACGAGCGATTTGTTTTTTAACTTCTTTCAAGCGAGCTGTTTGTTCCAATTGACCAGTAGCAGCTTGGAAACGAAGTTCAAACAATTCTTTTTTCAATTCGTTTTCGCGCTTCGCGAGTTCTTCTTGAGAAAGACCACGAAGTTCTTTAACAAATTCTTTTACTTCATTAAGTTTCATGCCTTCTCCTTATTCTGCTTCACGTTTTACGAATTTACATTTAACTGGCAATTTGTGGCTAGCAAGACGAAGCGCTTCGCGTGCAATCTCTTCAGATACACCAGCGATTTCGAACATCACTTTACCACGTTTAACTGGTGCTACCCAACCTTCAGGTGCCCCTTTACCAGATCCCATACGAACCCCGATAGCTTTAGCTGTGTAAGATTTGTGTGGGAAGATTTTAATCCAAACTTTACCACCACGTTTCATGTAACGAGTCATGGCGATACGAGCAGCCTCGATTTGGCGGTTAGTGATCCAGTGGCTAGTTGTAGCTTGAAGACCGTATTCACCGAATGCTACTTCTTTCCCACCTTTAGCTTCACCGCGCATTTTACCACGGAATTCACGACGGTGTTTAACACGTTTAGGTACTAACATTGGTTATTTACCTCCTTTAGTGTTTTTACGAGCTGGAAGAACTTCACCACGGTAGATCCATACTTTAACACCAAGTTTACCGTATGTAGTATCTGCTTCTTCCCAAGCGTAATCGATATCTGCACGAAGTGTGTGAAGCGGAACTGTTCCTTCAGAGTATCCTTCAGCACGGGCAATATCTGCACCGTTCAAACGACCTGATACTTGAGTTTTAATTCCTTTAGCTCCAGCACGCATAGCACGTTGGATTGCTTGTTTTTGTGCACGACGGAAAGCAACACGTTGCTCCAATTGACGAGCAATTCCTTCACCAACAAGGTGAGCATCCAAATCAGGTTGTTTGATTTCGATGATGTTGATGTGTACTTGTTTTCCAGTCAATTTGTTAAGTTTTGCACGGAGTGCATCAACGTTAGCACCACCTTTACCGATAACCATACCTGGTTTAGCAGTGTGAAGTGAAACGTTAACTTTGTTTACTGCGCGTTCGATTTCAATAGTTGAAACTGCTGCGTCAGCAAGTTCTTTTTGAACGAATTTACGGATTGCAAGATCTTCATGAAGGTAATCCGCGTATTCTTTTTCAGCATACCATTTGGCATCCCAATCACGGATGATGCCGACACGCATACCAATTGGATGTACTTTTTGACCCACGATTTTACCTCCTTATTTTTCTGCAACAGCTACAGTGATGTGAGCTGTACGTTTGTTGATTGGTGAAGCTGAACCTTTCGCACGTGGACGGAAACGTTTCATAGTTGGTCCTTCGTTTGCGAATGCTTCAGATACTACCAAGTTAGCTTTATCCAAACCAAAGTTGTTTTCAGCGTTAGCTACAGCTGAGTTCAAAACTTTCAAGATGATTTCAGCAGCTTTGTTTGGAGTGAATGTCAAGATTGCGATTGCATCGGCTACGCTTTTACCACGGATGTTATCAAGAACAAGACGTGATTTACGAGGTGAAACACGTACTGTACGAGCCATTGCTTTAGCTGAAGTAATTTCTGCCATTTATGTTCTCCTTATTTTCTACGTGTTTTCTTGTCGTCTGCAGCGTGACCTTTGTAAGTACGAGTTGGTGCAAATTCACCAAGTTTGTGACCTACCATGTCTTCTTGAATGTAAACAGGTACGTGTTTACGTCCGTCATAAACTGCAATAGTATAACCAATGAAACTTGGGAAGATCGTTGAACGACGTGACCAAGTTTTAATAACTTTTTTCTTTTCGTCGTTAGCTTGAGCTTCAACTTTTTTCATCAAATGCTCATCGACGAAAGGTCCTTTTTTAAGACTGCGTCCCATTTTTATATTTTCTCCTTTAAATGTTGTACCACAGCGGCTTGCGCTCCTATGGAGCGCTACCGAGCTGGCGGATTTACTAGTTACTTAAGCGACTAGTTTAATATTATTTCTCGTTGCGACGACGAACGATAAGTTTGTCAGATTTCGCTTTCTTGTTACGAGTTTTAAGACCAAGAGCAGGTTTGCCCCATGGAGTAGATGGTGCTTTACGACCAACTGGTGCTTTACCTTCACCACCACCGTGTGGGTGATCGTTAGGGTTCATTACAGAACCACGAACTGTTGGGCGGATACCTTTCCAACGGCTACGTCCTGCTTTACCAAGGTTTACAAGTCCATGTTGTTCGTTTCCGACAACACCAACTGTAGCACGGCAAGTTCCAAGAATCATACGAACTTCACCTGATTGAAGACGAACAAGAACGTATTTACCTTCAGAACCCAATACTTGAGCAGATGCACCAGCAGCACGTACCAATTCACCACCACGACCTGGTTTCAACTCGATGTTGTGGATCAAAGTACCAACTGGGATGTTAGCAAGTGGAAGAGCGTTTCCGACTTTGATATCTGCTTCTGGCCCTGAAACGATACGTTGACCAACTTCAAGACCTTTTGGAGCGATGATGTACGCTTTCACACCGTCAGTGTAGTGTACAAGAGCGATGTTTGCAGAACGGTTTGGATCGTACTCGATTGTTTTAACAACTGCTTCAACGTTGTCTTTGTTACGTTTGAAGTCAACCAAACGGTAGAAACGTTTGTGTCCACCACCTTGGTGACGAACTGTGATACGACCGTTGTTGTTACGACCAGCCTTGCTCTTCAATGCAACAAGCAATGATTTTTCAGGAGTGCTTGTTGTGATTTCAGCGAAATCCAAAGAAGTCATATTACGGCGACCGTTTGTTGTTGGTTTATAAACACGAATTCCCACGATATTTCCTCCTTAGATTATTCAGCTTCAGCAGCAAACAACTCGATTGCTTTAGAATCAGCTGTAAGTGTGATGATAGCTTTTTTAGTTTTGTTAGTAAAACCAGTGTAACGTCCAACACGTTTAGCTTTTGGTTTTACGTTGATTGTGTTAACATTAGCAACTTTAACACCTTCGAAAGCAGCTTCAACAGCTTGCTTGATCAAAAGCTTGTGTGCACGAGTGTCAACTTCAAATACATATTTTCCTGCTTCAAGTTGAGCCATTGAGCTTTCAGTGATAACAGGTTTTTTGATAACATCATACAAATTCATTATGCAAGAACCTCCTCGATTTTAGAGATAGCTGCTTGAGTAACAAGAAGTTTGTCACTATTTGCGATGTCAAGAACACTTGCAGTTGTAGCAGTCGCAACTTTCACGTTTGGAAGGTTACGAGCTGAAAGAGCTGCGAATTCGTTTCCTTCTTCAAGAATAACAAGGACTTTAGAATCGATGCTCAAAGCTGCAAGAACTTTTGCAAATTCAGCAGTTTTTGGAGCTGTAAATTCAAGAGAATCAACGGCTACAAATTTGTTTTCAGCAACTTTTTCTGAGTAAACAGATTTAAGTGCAAGGCGACGAACTTTTTGAGGAAGTTTGTACGCATAGCTACGTGGAGTTGGTCCGAAGACGATTCCACCACCACGCCATTGTGGAGAGCGGATAGAACCTTGACGAGCACGTCCAGTTCCTTTTTGACGCCATGGTTTGCGTCCACCACCTGAAACAGCTGAGCGGTTTTTAACTGCGTGAGTTCCTTGACGAAGGCTAGCACGTTGGCTGATGATCACATCAAACACAACAGATTGGTTTGGTTCGATACCAAAGATTGCATCGTTAAGAACAACTTCGCCCGCTTGTTTACCAGTTTGGTCGAATAATGTTACATTTGCCATTTTGACTGTATTCCCCTTTCCTTATTATTTACCAGCTTTAACTGCTGATTTGATAGTGATAAGAGATTTCTTAGCACCTGGTACGTTACCTTTGATAAGGATAACGTTCTTTTCTGGAACAACTTGTACAACTTCAAGGTTTTGAATTGTTACGCGGTCGCCACCCATACGTCCTGCAAGGTTTTTACCTTTGAATACGCGGTTAGGTGCAACAGGTCCCATAGAACCTGGACGACGGTGGTAACGAGAACCGTGAGCCATTGGTCCACGTGATTGTCCGTGGCGTTTGATAACACCTTGGAAACCTTTACCTTTAGAAGTACCAGTTACGTCAACAACGTCTCCAGCTGCGAATGTTTCAACTGTAATTTCAGCACCAACTTCCAAGCCTTCAACGTTTTTGAATTCACGAATGAAGCGCTTAGGAGCCGTGTTAGCTTTCGCTACATGTCCTTTAGCAGGTTTGTTGCTCAATACTTCGCGTTTGTCATCGAAACCAACTTGGATAGCGTTGTATCCGTCTGTTTCAACAGTTTTAACTTGAAGAACAACGTTTGGAGTTGCTTCAATAACTGTTACAGGGATCAATTCGCCAGCTTCAGTGAAGATTTGAGTCATTCCCACTTTTTTCCCTAAGATTCCTTTTGTCATGAGAAAATAGTTCCTTTTCTATAGTTTTTTATTCAAAAAGTTTTTAACGAGCGTTTTTTATGCTCTTGATCAAGCTTTAGATTAAAGTTTGATTTCTACGTTTACACCACTTGGAAGATCCAATTTCATCAAAGCGTCAACTGTTTTTTGAGTTGGGTTAACGATATCGATCAAACGTTTGTGTGTACGCATTTCAAATTGTTCGCGAGAGTCTTTGTATTTGTGAGTCGCACGAATGATTGTGTAGAGGCTACGTTCAGTTGGAAGTGGGATTGGACCCGCAACTTGTGCACCTGTACGAGTAGCTGATT
>NZ_DXLC01000271.1:0-1887 GCF_019414905.1 Streptococcus sp.
CACCTAAGTCAGCCAGTCTTTTCTCTAAGGAGAAGACTTCTTCTCGAACAGCTTCATAGTTGACATAAGGGATTTTCTCTTCAATCAAGGATTCGTATTTTTTGATTTCTTCAAAAGGAGCAAATTCTCCCCTTAATTCCTTACCAGAAGCATGAATCGTTTGTAATATTGGAGCAATTTTATCAAATTTGGTCTTGATTGACGTTGAATCAAGCGTAATCGCAGATTCGATATACTCATTTACTTTGATACCAGCTTCAATATCAAAAAGATAATTTTTTACATCTAGGTCTAAATCCTTTAGCAGTTCAAGATTGTACTTTTCATCTTGACGATTGATAAGCTTTTCTGTCCCTTTACCAAAGAATTTAACAATGTATTGCTTATTTGTTGTTTTGACCAAATAGTTTTGATTGGTCATTCCCCCCAATTGTTCAACACTGAGGACTTCCTCTTCTTGACTAAGTCGGGAAGAAATTTTTTCTTTAATGATTTTCTCCACAATTAACCTCCAGCACTTATACTTCCCACTTAAACACGGTTTTAAAGGCTGTGTTTAAATCGGTTGCAAAGACACGGTGAATATCTTTAATTTCTCTTACAGGTTCTTCTAGATAAAGGATATTTTTAAGACGATTGGCGAATTTCTTGACTTCCATCATTTGGATTGCATTTTCAAAATCAATGCGACCAGAACGAGAGGAACCAACCAAGAGCAAGCCTTTTTCTAAGGCATCGCGTGTATTGAGATTGACTTTATACTCGCTAACACCCATCATGAGAATCGTTCCCTGAGGACGAATATAGCGAATCAAGTCATTAATGGCTGGTCCAGTACCATCACCACCACAACACTCAAAAGCATGGTCAAAGGTCAAATCTTCAGGAATATTATCAGTAATATGGCATTCTTTGGCAAATGAGAAAAGTTCCAATTTTTCCCAATGACGACCAATAACCACAATCTCTGCTTCTGGCAAAGTATAGTTGATAATATTGGCAACCACAAATGCTAAACTTCCATCTCCGATAACGGCGATTCGGTCCCGCTTGCTATGAGCGAGGGTCAATAGACGATTCATAGCGTGCATGCCGACACTGACAAACTCTGTAATCGCTGCAACCGTGTCTTCAATGGCATCATAAGCCACCACACGATCTTTAGGGAGAGAAACAAACTCTCTCATAAAGCCATCAAAACCACTAGACAAGAAATGGGTCCCTGTCATGTAGTTCTCATAGAATTCTTCATCACTCTGCATAGGAGGCTGATTTGGAATCATGACAACTTTTTGACCAACCTCATAGGTTCCCGTCGGGTCAGAAATAACGGTTCCACATGACTCGTGAATCATCGCCATTGGAAGCTTTTTATTCAAAATCTTAGGATCACGTTTTCCTTGGTAGTAACGCTGATCCGCATGACAGACCGCCATATAATTAGGGCGGATGAGGATATGATTCTCTTGGTCAATAGCCTCTTCCTGATATTTGACATTGATAAACTTAGGCTTAGTTAGTTGATAAATTTGATTAATCATTTTACTAGTCTTTCTCAATCATACTTTTTGCAATCTTCAAATCTGTTACGGTTGTGATTTTAAGATTTGAATATTCACCCTTGGCCAAGGCCACATCTTTTCCTTTAATGACAAATATTTTACATGCATCTGTCAAGATTTCCTTCTCTTCAGCAGAGAGAGAACCGTAAAGGTCCATGAAGTCCTTGCAACGGAATGTTTGAGGTGTTTGTCCTTGATAAAGGTGAGCACGATTTGGAATATCTGTAATGAATTGACCATTGGTACTTTCAACGATAGTATCAACCGCTTCTACCACTGTGTCCACTGCGTCATGATTTTGGGCAAGTTGGATATTGTCCTGAAT
>NZ_DXLC01000272.1:0-3925 GCF_019414905.1 Streptococcus sp.
ATGTCTGATTGGACCGTCATGGGCGTTCCAATCACTCCGATTTTCCCACCTTGACTGGACTTGATAGCTGCCGAAGCTCCTGGCAAAATCACACCTAGGACGGGAATGTTGAGTTGAGCCTTGATTTCTTCCCAAACGACCGCAGTCGCTGTATTACAAGCAATGACAATCATCTTGACATCCTTGGTCAAGAGAAAGTTGACCAACTGCCAAGTATATTTACGAATTTGCTCAGCAGGACGGGGCCCGTAAGGCGCTCGTGCCGAATCTCCAATATAGACGATTTCTTCATGGGGAAGCTGGCGCATGAGCTCGCGCACAACGGTCAAGCCCCCGACACCCGAATCCAAAAAACCAATTGGTCGATTATCCATACAGTCTTCTTTCTAGTCTTTTTTCTGATTGATAGTTCATTATGATTATTGATCCTTATGAACTGAATGACAGCCTAATCAACAACTATCTCTCTTAATCATAATCAAATATCAATAGAATGCAAGGAAAAAGTCTCATCCCTAAACCATAACCAACATAGTGAGAAGTCTGGAACTTTCATCCCAGACTTTTCCTTATTTATTTTTTCTTTTTATTGTTAGCAAGGGCTGCTTTTTGTTGGCGGATGATTTGGTGGTAAACTTGTTGTACCTTAGCTTCGCTTGGTTTTTGACCATTTGCACTCAAAAGAGTACGAACTGCTTCAGCATTCAAACGTGGGTTGTCAGCGAATTCTTTTTCAATTTGCTTACGAACCAAGTACATTCCTCCAAGAGCTCCTCCTAGAAAAGCTAGCACAATCAATACAATTGCTAATAGTAAATCCATCATTTTTCTCCTGTTTCTTTTTGAGTCTCTTTCATTATACCACAAACTAGCCACCCTGACCAGTTTGTTTTACGCTTTCAGGGATGGAATAGACAGCAAAAAGAACTCTGCTTTTCTGCGAAAGAGGGCTCCTTACTGAGTTTACACTCAATGAAAATCAAAGAGCAAACTAGGAAGCTAGCCACAGGCTGCTCAAAGCGATGCTTTGAGGTTGCAGATAAAGCTGACACTGTTTGAAGAGATTTTCGAAGAATATCAATTTCATATTTCTGCCTATCCATTTGTACTAATAAAAGACTGAGACACTAGATCTCAGCCTTTTTCTTTATCCCAAAACTAATTCATCACTGACTAGACTTTGGCCACTATTTTTCTGGAAGAGATGCATGAGATCTTCAACTGTCAGATGCTTTTTCTCCTCTCCCTTGACATCCACCACTATCTTGCCTTGATAGAGCATAATGAGACGATTTCCGTACTCAATAGCATGGTTCATATCGTGGGTAATCATCAAAGTCGTCAACTGATGGTGTTCCACAATCTTTTGCGTCAAATCCATCACCATTTGACTAGTTTTCGGATCAAGTGCCGCAGTATGTTCATCCAAAAGCAAAAGTTTGGGTTTCACCAAGGCCGCCATGACTAGGGTCAAGGCCTGTCTTTGTCCTCCTGAGAGATATTGAGTATCTACTTTTAAGCGGTTTTCAAGACCAATATTCAACTCCTTCAAGGCCTCTTGGAACTGGATTCTATCCTTTTCCTTCACGCCCCAGCCAAGTCCTCTTTTTTGTCCACGTCTCAAGGCAATGGCCATATTCTCCTCAATCGTCAAACGAGAAGCTGTTCCCATCTTAGGATCTTGAAAAACACGAGCGATATCCTTGGCTCTCTTTCTGACACTCAGATTTTTAATGGATTTACCTGCCAATAAAAGATCCCCTTCGTCCACCGATAGATTGCCAGCCAAGATATTCATCAAAGTGGATTTCCCTGCTCCATTTCCACCAATAACAGAGATAAAATCTCCCTCTTCAACTTCTAAATCTAATCCTTTGAGGACATGGTTCTCATTGACCGTCCCTGCTTCAAATGTTTTGTGAATATTTTCAAGTGTTAACAAACTTGCCATAACTTTCTCCTCCTATTCATTTCTCAATTTCAGACCATGAATCTTTAATCTCTTTTGCAATTCTGGCGCAAATAAAACTAAGGCGAGCAAGATTGCATTAAAGAGACGTACCAAGTTTTGATCTAGATTTGGAATTTCATAGATATTTAAAATAATCAAACGATAAACAATAGCACCAATTCCGATAGATAACAGGCGACCTCCAATGGTCAAGTCGTGTATCAATACTTCCGCAATAATGACTGCACTCAAACCAACAACAATGGTTCCTGTACCAGAAGTCACATCTGAAAATCCATCATTTTGGGCAAACAAGGAACCACATAGGGCAATCAAGCCGTTTGAAATCATGTAACCAACAATCTTCATGGTGTCTACATTGACCCCGTTGGCCTCACTCATCGGAATATTGTCTCCAGTCGAACGCAAGACCAAGCCAATCTCTGTTTTCATCAAAAGGGTCAAGATCAAACAAACAAGTAAGAGACAGGCTAAACTGAATGAGAAAACAGCTTCTTCATTTGTCAGTCCCAAGCTAGCCAACTGTTTAAAGACAGTTGAAGAATCTCCCAAGGAAAGATTAGGCACGCTTCCCATGATTTTAATATTGATGGAATAAAGCCCTGTCAAGGTCACAATCCCTGTCAAGAGAGCTGGAATTTTCATCTTGGTGTGGAGCATTCCTGATACAAGACCTGCTACCATACCTGCCAGCAAAGCAAGTAAAGTCGCAATCCAAGGATTTGTCCCTGCCTGTATCTGAGATACGACGACAGCCGCCCCCAGTGGAAAAGCTCCTTCTGCAGTCATATCCGCAATATCCAAAATACGGAAAGTCAAGTAGACCCCAATCGCCATAATCGACCACAACAAACCTTCTGATAAACTAGATAATACAAAACTCATCTTAAACCTCCCTATTCCTTGCTTTCTAACTTACTAATATCAATTCCTAGTGCATCTGCCATTTCTTTATTGGTATGCAATTCCAATTTTTCAGGCAACTCAACTGCTATATTTTCTGGCTTCTCACCTTTTAAAACACGAATCAGCATGCGGGCTGTCTGCCGTCCCAATTCTTCATAATTGGTTCCGTAGTTATACAAGCCACCAACCGCAATCATTTCTGTTGAACCACCGAATACTGGAACCTTATGTTTAATAGAAACCTGCTTGACTGTTTCCATGGTTGATGAAATGATATTATCCGTTGGTACAAAAACCATATCCACCTCTGCCATCAAGCTTTCTGCAGCCGCCTTGACGTTATTACTGTCCAAGATTGTTTTTTCAACAACGGTAAAGCCTTTTTCTTCCAGAAGGCGCTTAGCTTCATCCTTTTGGACAACTGAGTTTGGCTCGCTCTGAGTATAGAGGATTCCAATTGTTTTAGCTTTTGGCAACACTTTCTTTATCAAATTGATTTGGGTTGAAATGGCATCTGATGACTGATCGCTTGTCCCAGTTACATTGCCCCCAGGATGCTCTCTTGACTCAACCAGCTTGGCACTGACAGGATCTGTTACCGCTGAAAAGATAACCGGTGTCGTTTGTGTTGTATTGGCCAAGCTCTGAGCAGAAGGCGTTGCGATGGCTAGAACGACATCACTAGATTCTGCTAGTTGCTGGGAAATCGTTTTAAGATTTCGTTGTTCTCCCTGTGCATTTTGCAAATCAATCTCGATATTTTTCCCCTCAACATAGCCTTGTTTGGCCAGCTCATCCACAAACCCTTCTCTAGTAGCGTCTAGAGACTGGTGGGTAATAAACTGCGAAATACCGATACGAAAAACATCTTTTTTCTTATCTGCCTTCAACTGATGCAAACTGATCAGAGAGGTCAAGAGAATCCCCACTACCAAGAGGGGTGCTAGTAATTTTCGAACAACTTTCATAATGAAACTCCTTCTCAGAAAAGATAATACTCAATGAAAATCAAAGAGCAAACTAGGAAACTAGCCGCAGGCTGTACTT
>NZ_DXLC01000273.1:0-5149 GCF_019414905.1 Streptococcus sp.
TTCCAATCCACCCTATATCTCTCGTGAAGATGAGTCAGAGGTCGGTTTGAATGTTTTGCATTCGGAGCCTCATCTAGCTCTCTTTGCAGACGAGGATGGTCTAGCTATTTACCGTAGAATTGCGGAAGATACAAAAGACTATCTCAAAGATGGTGGTAAGATTTACCTTGAAATTGGATACAAGCAAGGTCAAAGTGTTCCTGAACTTTTTAGGAAGCATCTTCCTGAAAAACGTGTAAGAACACTTAAGGACCAATTTGATCAAGATAGGATGGTCGTGGTTGATGATGGACAGGATTAGACAAGAGTTGGAAAAGGGTGGAGCGGTCGTTTTACCTACAGAGACGGTTTACGGTCTCTTTGCCAAGGCTCTAGACGAAAAAGCAGTTGACCATGTTTACCAACTCAAACGTCGACCTAGAGAAAAGGCGCTCAATCTTAATGTCGCTTCTCTAGAGGACATCTTGCACTTTTCAAAGAATCAGCCAACTTATCTACAAAAACTTGTAGAGACCTTTTTACCAGGTCCTTTGACCATTATTCTCGAAGCTAATGACCGAGTTCCCTATTGGGTCAATTCTGGCCTCGCGACTGTTGGATTTCGGATGCCCAGTCACCCTATCACACTGGATTTGATTGGAGAGACAGGGCCCTTGATTGGACCGTCTGCCAATATTTCAGGTCAGGCAAGTGGAGTGACCTTTGAACAAATTCTGAAGGATTTTGACCAAGAGGTTTTGGGTCTAGAAGACGATGCTTTTCTAACTGGACAGGATTCAACTATTTTGGACTTGTCTGGAGACAAGGTGAAAATCTTACGACAAGGGGCCATTAAGCGAGAAGATATTCTTGCTCGGTTGCCAGAGATTTCTTTTGAGGAGGAATGAGATGCTAAGAGATTTGCAAGAAACAGATGTGAAAGCTATTTGTGACATTAACCAAGAGGCTTTGGGCTATTCTTTTAGTCCAGAGGAAACGGCTAGTCAACTAGCTAGACTATCTCAGAATTCACATCATTTCCTACTTGCTTATGAGGATGAAGCTAGTCATGCCTTGCTTGGATATGTCCACGCTGAGGTCTATGAATCACTTTATTCTAAAGCAGGATTTAATATTTTAGCTTTAGCAGTTTCACCTCAAGCGCAAGGTCAAGGTATTGGTAAAAGCTTATTACAAGGGTTGGAAGAAGAAGCAAAAAGACGTGGTTATGGGTTTATCCGCTTAAATTCTGCCAATCATCGTCTGGGTGCTCATGCATTTTATGAAAAAGTTGGTTATACTTGTGATAAAATGCAGAAACGGTTTATTCGCATCTTTTAGTTTGATTTTCTAATAAGAAAATTAAACTAATGGACTAGTCACACTATAAAGGAGAAGACCTATGATTTTTGACAAAGATGATTTTAAAGCATACGATGCTGATCTCTGGAATGCTATTGCCAAAGAAGAAGAACGCCAACAAAATAACATTGAATTGATTGCTTCGGAAAACGTGGTTTCCAAGGCTGTTATGGCAGCTCAAGGGTCTATCTTGACGAATAAATACGCCGAAGGCTACCCAGGACGCCGTTATTATGGTGGAACGGATGTGGTAGACGTGGTAGAATCTCTAGCTATTGAACGCGCAAAAGAAATTTTCGGTGCAAAATTTGCCAATGTCCAACCACACTCAGGAAGCCAAGCTAACTGTGCAGCTTACATGGCCTTGATTGAGCCTGGCGATACGGTTATGGGAATGGATTTGGCTGCAGGTGGTCACTTGACTCACGGGGCTCCTGTAAGCTTCTCTGGTCAAACCTACAACTTTGTTTCTTATAGTGTGGATCCTGAAACAGAACTCTTGGACTTTGATGCTATCTTGAAACAAGCCCAAGAAGTAAAACCAAAATTGATCGTAGCAGGTGCTTCAGCCTATTCTCAAATTATCGACTTTTCAAAATTCCGTGAAATTGCGGACGCCGTTGGTGCTAAGCTCATGGTAGATATGGCTCATATCGCTGGTTTGGTTGCTGCTGGTCTTCACCCAAGTCCAGTACCATACGCTCACATCACGACAACAACGACCCACAAAACCCTTCGTGGGCCTCGTGGTGGTTTGATTTTGACCAATGATGAAGACTTAGCTAAGAAAATCAATTCAGCTATTTTCCCTGGTATTCAGGGTGGTCCTTTGGAGCACGTTGTGGCGGCTAAAGCTGTTTCCTTCAAAGAAGTTTTGGATCCAGCCTTCAAGGAATATGCTGCCAATGTCATCAAGAACAGCAAGGCTATGGCAGATGTCTTCTTGCAAGACCCTGATTTTCGTATCATTTCTGGAGGGACTGAAAACCATCTCTTCCTTGTTGATGTGACTAAGGTTGTAGAAAACGGAAAAGTTGCTCAAAACTTGCTGGATGAAGTCAATATTACCCTAAATAAAAACTCAATCCCTTACGAAAGCTTGTCACCATTCAAGACAAGTGGGATTCGTATCGGAGCAGCAGCCATTACTGCACGTGGATTTGGTGAAGAAGAAAGTCGCAAAGTCGCTGAACTCATCATTAAAACCCTTAAGAATGCAGAAAATGAAGCTGTCTTAGAAGAAGTGAGAAGTGCAGTCAAAGAATTAACAGATGCCTTCCCATTATACGAGGACTAAAACTTTTATGGATATTTATATTAAGAAAGCTATTATTCATCAGTTCAGTCCGGATGATACCGAGCTGTTCCTAGCGGATAAGTTTCTCAATATTACTCCAAAAATCGAAGAATACTTGCGTAAAAAAATTGAACGTGTGTATTCAGATGAAGCCAAGACTGGGATTTTCGAGGAAGAAAATCCCTTCTTCAATCATATCACAGACGATTTGTTGGAGACATCAGTAACACTGGCTAATCTCTGGAAAGAAGAGTTCAGTATTTCTGAAAACCTCAAGACCAATGACTTGATTTTTGTACAATTTTCTAAAGAAGGTGTAGAACATTTCGCTTTCTTGAGAATTGCCCTGCGGGAGACCTTGACCCACCTCGGTGGAGAAGTTGATAATCCAATCAAGCTGACTCAGAATAACCTGCCTGGATTTGGAACAGGGGCTGATGAGGCCTTGGTAGTCAATCTTCAGAGTCGCAAGTATCATCTGATTGAAAAACGAATCAAGTACAACGGGGCTTTTTTGAACTATTTTTCAGAAAATCTTCTTGCCGTCGCCCCTAAGATTTCACCCAAGAAATCTATCAAAGAACTGGAAAAAACGGCACAGCGAATTGCTGAAACCTTTAACACAGACGATTTTCAATTTCAATCCAAGGTAAAATCAGCGATTTTCAATAACCTGGAAGAAAGCAATGAATTATCGCCTGAGAAATTGGCCAATGACCTTTTTGACAACAATCTGACAGCTCGTTTGAGCTTTATTGACCAAGTCAAAGAAGTAGTACCAGAACCAGTTCAATTTGATGAAATTGATGCCAGTCGCCAATTAAAGAAATTTGAAAACCAAAAACTCTCCTTGTCAAATGGAATTGAGCTCATCGTTCCCAATAACGTCTATCAAGACGCCGAGTCTGTTGAGTTTATCCAAAACGACAATGGAACCTACTCTATCTTAATCAAAAATATCGAGGATATTCAAAGTAAATAATGTTTAAACGAATTCGAAGAGTGCTTGTACTAGCAGTCTTCCTTTTTGCTGGATATAAAGCTTATCGCGTTCACCAAGATGTCAAGCAAGTCATGACCTATCAACCTATGGTGCGAGAAATCTTGAGTGAAAAAGACACACCAGCAAACGAAGAGCTTGTGCTCGCTATGATTTATACCGAAACAAAAGGAAAAGAAGGCGATGTTATGCAGTCTAGTGAGTCTGTTAGTGGCGCTACCAATACCATCAATGATAATGCCTCTAGCATTCGGCAAGGCGTTCAAACTCTGACAGACAATCTCTATCTGGCCCAGAAGAAGGGGGTAGATGTCTGGACGGCTGTTCAAGCCTATAATTTTGGACCTGCCTATATCGATTTTATAGCCCAAAATGGCAAGGAAAATACCTTGGCTCTGGCCAAACAGTACTCTCGTGAGACTGTTGCTCCCTTGCTTGGCAATACCACCGGAAAGACTTATAGTTATATTCACCCCATTTCCATTTTTCACGGTGCAGAACTTTATGTAAATGGGGGAAACTATTATTATTCTAGACAGGTGCAACTCAACCTTTACATCATCAAATGTTTCACTCTCCTTTCGACATCTGGCTAGTCCAGGTGTTTTTGTTATAAGTTTTCTTTAAGATAGATATATTACTCTAGAAAGGTAAAGGAGGAAATTCCCTATGAGAAAGAAACTCTTTCTGACTAGTGCTGCGGTCTTGTGGGCGGTAACAGCTATGAATAGCGCCCATGCAGCAACAGATGTTCAAAAAGTCATCGATGAAACCTATGTCCAACCTGAATATGTCCTAGGTTCATCACTATCTGAAGACCAAAAAAGTCAAACCCTTAAAAAACTGGGCTACAATGCCTCAACAGACACCAAAGAACTCAAGACCATGACACCTGATGTCTATTCTAAGATTATGAATGTGGCCAATGACTCTAGCTTACAATTGTATTCATCAGCCAAGATTCAAAAGCTAGGGGACAAATCGCCACTTGAGGTCAAGATTGAAACACCAGAAAATATCACTAAGGTGACTCAGGATATGTACCGAAACGCAGCCGTAACGCTGGGAGTGGAACACGCCAAAATCACTGTAGCAGCCCCTATTCCAGTTACTGGTGAAAGTGCCTTAGCCGGGATTTATTATTCGCTAGAAGTTAATGGAGCCAAGGTGCCACAAGCCAATAAAGACTTGGCTCAAGAAGAGTTGAAGGCTTTGTCAGATATCAATGCTGAAAACAAGGACAAGTCAGGCTATGATGCTAATAAACTAAACGTTGCCCTAGCCGATATCAAGTCAGGACTCGCCAAAGCGAAGGAAAGCAAGGGAAATCTGACAGAGGAAGATGTCCGTAAGATTGTTGAAGATACCTTGAAAAATTACAAACTTGATCAGGTTATAACAGGAAACCAGATCAATATCATCATCAATTTTGCTTTAAATCTCTCAAAAAGTGATATTCTTAGCAATGCTGACTTCACTAAAACCCTAAATGACCTTAAACAAAGTATTGT